>CAXIBU010000125.1:0-9347 GCA_964021555.1 uncultured Verrucomicrobiales bacterium
TTCAAGTTGGCTGAGACTTTCTTGGTCGAAGAAGGTCGCTATACTGCAGCCTTGGCCCGTGCGGCTAAGGAAGCGCTGGAAGATCAGTCTGATGACGAGGAAGAAGAGGAGGAATAATCTCCTTTGTAATTGGCTCAATCCCTTCAATCCATCTGACTTATGAAAGGCCTCGGTCGCGTTCATCGGCTCGAGGTCCTTCGGGAGACTGGCTCGGGCTACTTCCTCGGCGGTGCGCCCTTCGAGATTGATATCCTCCTGCCTGGTTCCGATGTCGACGAACACTTGGAGCCGACCGAGGAGATTGATGTCTTCATCCACTTGGATTCCGAGGATAGGCCGGTGGCTACCACCAAGCGGCCTTATGCTCAGGTCGGTGATTTTGCTGCGCTAAAAGTCGTGGGCTCGACCAATGTCGGCGCATTCCTTGATTGGGGTCTTCCTAAAGATCTGTTCCTGCCTTTCGGCGAACAGCGCGATACGGCGGAGCGGGGCGATATTGTATTGGTTGCCATTTTTGTGGATCTCGAAACCGAGCGAATTGCCGCATCGGCCAAACTTGATCGATTCGTCGGTCCACCACCTCGCGATCTTCGCGATGGCGATCCCGTGCAACTTGTCATCGGGCGAAAGAGCCCACTGGGCTTCGAGTGTCTCGTAAATGACGACTTTCTTGGTCTGATTCACAGCGCTCAAGTGACCAGCCCGATCAAAACGGGTGATTCCGTGAATGGCTGGATTGCCAAGATACGGCCAGACGGAAAAATCGACCTGAGCCTGACAGCTCCGAAAGGTGGTAGTCACGAGCAAATTGGTCAGCAAATTCTCGGCCTGCTAGAGGCTGGTGATGGCAAATTGGATCTCGGAGACCGCAGCGATCCCAAGCTTATCCACGAGCGGTTGGGGTGCAGTAAGAAGGAATTCAAACGCGCCCTCGGCAAGCTCTACAAGGCGGGAAAAGTCATTCCCGGTCCGCGTGAGACGCGAATCAAGCGTTAGATGTGCTGAAGTCCGAATTTGCTTAAGTAAGCGAGTTGTGCGAGACTAACAGTATGCGCTGGAAAGGAAGGAAACAGAGCCGCAACGTCATCGACTCCCGTGGGAAAGGAAGCCGTGGTGGTGGGAAAAAGGCCATTAGCGGGGTAGGTATCGTCGTCGCTCTAGTTGCGATTTTTATTTTCAATCAAGCGCCGGAGCAAGTGCTCAATGACCTTGTCTCCCAGGGGCAAAGTCAGACATCCAGCGAGCCGCGGGAGTTGACGGCTGCAGAGCGAGAGATGGGTGAATTTGTCGGAGTCGTGCTCAGAGATACCGAGGCGGTCTGGGAAGAGATCTTCCAAATGCAATTTGACCGCAGTTACCAGCAACCTCAGTTGGAGATGTTCTCGGGTAGGGTCGATACCGCCTGTGGCACCCAGAGCTCAGCGGTCGGGCCATTTTACTGTCCTGGCGATTACCGGATTTATCTTGATACCAGCTTCTTTCAGGAAATGGAGACCAGGTTGAATGCTCCAGGCGACTTTGCCCAAGCTTATGTCATTGCCCATGAAGTCGGTCACCACGTGCAAAAGCTGATTGGCGTCTCCGATAAGGTCAGTCAACAAAGAGCGAGAAGCAACAAGGTCGAGGCCAATCGGCTCTCCGTTCGACAGGAATTACAGGCGGACTACTTTGCCGGCGTTTGGGCTCACCACGCCCAGCGGCGCTACCAATACCTTGAACCTGGAGATATCGAAGAGGCCCTCAACGCCGCCAACGCCATCGGTGACGATAAATTGCAAAAGCAAGCGAGAGGCGTGGTCGTGCCGGATTCCTTTACTCACGGCACTTCCGCCCAGCGGATCAAGTGGTTCAAATTGGGCTTCCAGTCAGGCGATATCCGCGCTCACGATCCCTTCAAATTGCCCTACTCTCAGCTTTGAGGGATAGAGCTGTTTTTGCGATGAGTTTCATAACGGACGGCTACTTCTCTCCCTGCCTCTGAATAAGCAAGTTGAGGTGTAGCCAGCTTGCTTGAGCCAGCTGATGCCTTTTTCAAAGTCGCGCCCGAGTTCTTCGGGGGCGTGGGCATCCGAGGAGAGGGTGATGGGGATCTCGGCTTGTCGAGCGAGTGTGAGAAATTCGAGAGTCGGGTAGGCCTCTTCGCAGGCCTTGTGCCAGCCAGCGGTATTGAGCTCGATGGCGGCACTACTGCTAGCGATTGCCTCTATGACGGGATCGTAAAATCGCCGAAGATCGCCTTCGGGGCGGTAGTTGAATTTCTTGATCAAATCCGGGTGTGCGAGGATGTCGAAGAGCCCTGAGCGAGCCATTTCGGCGTAAGCCTTCCAGTATTTCTCCCACGCCTCATCGACGTCGATCTGTGACCATTTGCCCAGCCATGCCGGATTATCAAAGTCCCACGGGCGCTCGGGCTCCGGCAGGTAGTGGACGGAGCCGATGAGGTAGTCCCACGGGTAACGACTCGCTAGATCATTTAGCCAGGCCTCATTTCCGGGGAGCCAGTCGCATTCGAGACCGGCTCGAATTTCAATGCGCCCGGCGGCTTGCTCTCGTGCTTTCTGGATCCATTCGAAGTAGTCAGGGAGCTCCTCTTCATCCATGCGCCAATCGTCGAAGGGCTCGGGGATCTGAGGCGCGTGGTCAGAGATGCCATATTCGGCTAGTCCGAGCGCGATTGCACGATTGACGAAGGCCTCGGGCTCGCCTTCCGCATGTTTGCAAAGGGGGGTGTGGGTGTGATAATCGGCTGGCAGGCGGGACGGCATGACGCAGATTGATACAAGGAATCGGCCCAAGAGCCACGCGAATTTGTCGGGTTATGAGTGAATGGTTCTTCGGTTTGCGCTTCACAGGCGGTGAAATCGGGTGATGATGTCGTGCATGAGCCAAGCCCTGACTATTGTTGCAAGAATCACCGCAGTCGCTGACCAAGTTGAATTGGTAAAAGCCGAATTGGAAAAATTGATCGCTCCTTCGCGGGCGGATGAGGGCTGTGTGCAATACGACATGCATCAAGATAACGATGATCCGGCGCAATTTTTGTTCTTTGAGATCTGGGAAACCCGCGAGCTATGGCTAGCGCACATGGAGCAGCCTCACTTGGCAGCCTTCGGCGCGGCGACGGAGGGCGCTGTGGCTGATCTGGCGATCAATGAGATGACGAAAGTGGGGTAATCCTCAGGCGAACCTCATTTTTCAATAGGCGTGCTGAGCAAGAGCAGGTCTGAATTTTTCACCCAGTAGGCGCTGGTGCCATCGGTCGTTGCGGTCTCGATCCGTAGCCACTCGCCGCGCTCGGCAATGATGGCGGCGGGGGTGGCAGCGGGCAGGAAGCTGGCTGGAGAGCTTGCCAAGGGCGCCTGATGAAGTGGGGTGTCACTGCGGAGCACGGCCAAGGATTGCAGATCGCTTGTCGAGCGCAGGCTGGGGTAGTTCTGGGACGACCAGAAGGAGAGTGCCGAGAACGTGCCGAGAGCGATGCCCAGGCTCAGCCATGACTTTCGGTGCTGACGGTAGTTACTCGCTAAAGCCAGTGCGTAAAGGCAGAGGATTGCCGCCACCGTTGCGATCTGTTGCAGGCTGGTGCGCTTGAAGTGGGCAATGCTGTCACGCCACAGGTTCGGCTTGGGGAGGGAGCTTGAGGCACTTTGGTGGACGAGGTCTAGTCGAGTGCGGGCTTCGCGATTTCGTGGATCGGTCGCGAGCGCCTGACGGAAGGCTTTTGCCGCGGCTGCCCATTCGCCACGGGTAGCAAATTCGCTGCCTGAATTGACCAATTCGTCACTGGTTCGGGGGCTTAGCTCGCTTGGGGTGGCGGCCTCGGATTCTGAAAGTCCGAGGCATAGAAGCACCATGAGACCCATCAAGGCCTGGCGCAGGGCGTTGATCCACTCCTTGCGCTTGCGGCTGGGGATCTCTAGCTTGGAGGCCTCGGCAGAGAAGCAATTTTCGTCGCGAAGCTTGAGGATCTTCTTGGCGATTTCAGGGCGATCGGATTCCGCTAGTTGCGATTCGATTAGCGAGCCCGCCCGGCGAAGGAAGTCATCACTGCTGGTGCTGACGGGAATTTTCTTTAGCTCATCGATTAGCTTGCTCTGGGGAAAACGCTCGGCCTGGCGCTTGAGGTGTCCTTGATAGAGAAGCACCAAAAGGGGCAGCAGCGCAGCGATGCCAACGACTGGTGACCACCAGAAGGGCGGTGACGGAGTGAGTGCCAGGACGGGTGCATTGGAGCGCTCGCGGATCGGGGCGAAGGGGTCCGAATTTGCCGTGCTATTGCCTGGATCGATCGGCGCGGAGGTGATCGGATTTTCAGGGTCGACGAGACCTGACCATTGGAGCGGGATAGCGGGAGTTCTGGCGGTGAGAAATTGCTTCGATTCAGGCGAGAAACTGACAACCTCGAAGGGCGGGAGGCTTGCGGGTGTCGCTGGGTGGGTCAGCAGGTATTGGAACCGGGCTGGACCACGCCACGAGGAATCCGCCGAACCGAGACGTCGGACCGAGACGATTTTCCAGTCTCCTTGCGAGGTGAGGCTAGGGCTCGGAAGGTCAGCAAAGTTCCCAGTTCCGCTGGCGCTAATGGTCACTTCGAGAGGGGCGCGCGGGGTCAACTGATTGGCCTGAAGCTCGGCTAATAGCTCAAATTCGCCAATTGCTCCGCTGAAATTGGCCGGTGCTGCCATTGGAAAGGCGAGCCCCGTCAGCTCGGTGGCGGGAATTTTAAGGTCGGCCTCGAGAGAGAATTCGCGAATTTGAATGCCCTCCTGGCGCCTGACTTTGATGATCGCTGGCGCAATGGCCGGCCCCAGTGAGAGCTTGCCGCCGGCGATGGCACTCGCCCTCGCGGCAAAGACGAAGACCTGATAATTGGTCCCTCTCAAGAGAGTTTGCCCGATGGCCTGATTTTCGGGTTTGTAGGGGTCGACGGGGAGGAGGGGGGTGACGGCGAGTCCTGTCGAACGGTCGCGAGGAAAGGCGAGTTCGGGCGATCCAGCGAGGGCTGGCAGGTAGACGTGGAGCTTTACCGGAACAGATTCCCCAGCGTAGAGCTGACGTTTCGGGAGCGACCAGCGCGTGGCGTATTGCAGGTCGAGCTCTTGGATTTGTTGTTGGCTCCAGGTGAGAGTATCTGGAGAAAGCGATTCAATTTCAGCGGCGCTGGATTCTAGAGTCTTGCCCAGCACCTTTACAGGGATCGGCGGGATTCGAAGGACGCCCTCGCGCAGGGGGCGAACCGCGAGCCGGAACAGGGTGTCGCGCACGCCACCTCGGACTGGGGCTGTGGTTGCTTTAAGGTCGAGGCTGAGGCCGGCGACTTGGGGGATCTGACCAATCAGAGCGCGGTCGGTCCCTTCGATGCGTATCAACATTTCGGTGGTCTCACCAACCAGCACGGAATCGCTAAGCAGTTTGGTTTCGAGGTCGCCAGTGGCGGCGAGGGCTCTGGACCAGGTGAGCAGCAGTAAAAAGACAAAATAGACGAATTTCACCAGTCCTTCTCCGGCTTGAAGCCCAGCGGGTGTGGCTTGCGTTTTTTTGGTCCGCGCAGATCCGAGTGCGATTTCAGAATACGCCGCGCTTGCTCTTCCGGCGTTTCGCCCGGGCGTGGGGTGAGGTCAGGTTCTTGGGGTGAGTTCTCGGGGGGCTTTGGTGGTTCACCAGACTCAGGGTTCTCCGAGTTGTCGTTGGTGCCATCATTTGGACGCGAGTTTTTCGGATCCTTGGGTGGCGCGCCGTCGCCTGGACTTTTGTTTGAATTGTCTTTGTCTGGGTCGGGTGAGTCTGGATTGCCGCCTTCTTTGGGGCGGGGCGGGGTAGGCGGCTCGGGCAAGTTCCTGAGCTTCTCGCGCAGCCTTTTTGCCCAGCGCTGGTGTTGTCCCAGGCTGTCGGGTGCCGCGCGGGGAATCGATGCCGCATTTTGCAAATGCCCTTCTGCATCAGTGATCAATCCGCCCAGTGCTTCGCCGCTTAAGGTCGGTGCTGGCTTTCCTTCTGCATCACGCGCGAACATCGCATCTGCAGCTTCTTGTAAGGTGAGGTGAGCTAGGTTGATCGAGGCGAGTTGCTGATGCTGCAAATTCGGGCTGAGGAGGACCTGGCCGAAGAGTGTCTTGGCTTGTGTCGGGTCGCTTGCCATTATCTCGCTCGCTTGAGCGAATGCATTGATGGCGCGTTTTTCGTCAGCTCCGGGCCAATCGGCTTTCGCATTTGGCGCAGCCAGAATGAGACAGAATGCGAGCAGGGCCACTGGGGATGTTGCTGCGGGGCGCTTCGATGAGGCATTTGCCAGAAAGGCACCCATGCCAGCCAGCAGCATGCCCGGTAACAGGAACCAATGAAAGCGCTCGATGGGCACTTCGCGGAATCGGCTTTCACCAGGGCTGTTCTCGATGTCTTCAAGGGCCTTGAGGACGGAGGGGAGGGCGGTCTGGCCGGGAGAGAGATGAAGGTGTGAGCCCTTACTGGCTGTGGCCAGTTCTTCGAGTTGAGAACCATCGTAGGCTGATCTGACGACCGCTCCATCGCTGGTCGTGAAACTGACATCGCTCTGACTGTTGATCGGAACCATGCCTCCCTCAAGCGTGCCGACACCGAAACTGACCACCCGAATTTTCTGATTTTCAAGGTCGGCAAGGAGCGCGGGGTCGAGCGTGTTGTGGCCCTCGCCATCAGAGAAAATAACGAGGAGCTTGCTTTCCGCCGCCGAACGCCGGAAGGTGCGAAGGGTCAGTTCGATGAGCTGGTTTAGGTTGCTTCCTTTGCGCGGTAGGAGCTCTGGATCCAGCTCGGCGGCGGCTTCTCGAATGGCCTCGTGATCAATCGTGAGGGGCGAAAGCAAAAAGGCCTCGGAAGCAAAGGCCGCTAGCCCGATCCGCTCTTCGGGTAGGGAATCGATCAACTCCAGGGCAGTGACTTTGGCAAAGTCGAGCCGGGAAGGCTGAACGTCACGGGTCAGCATGCTGCGCGAGATGTCCACGGCGAAAAGAACCTGTCGCCCGCTAACCGCGCTCTCTCGGGCCTCGCTACCAAATTGCGGACGAGCAAGTGCTAGAATGAAAAATGCCGCCGCCCCGGTAAGCAGTCCGCGGACGATCCAACGACGCCCCTTGGTCGCGATGCGCACGAGTTTTCTCTGTAGCTGTGGGGCAACAAAGGCCTGCCACGACTTGTGCTTCCGCTTGTCTGCCCACACCAAGAACAGCACCAGCGCCGGAAGAGCGCCGAGAGCAGCGAACCAGGATGGAGAGTCAAAATGCATGGGTGAATGAAATCAAAACGAGTGAGCGATAGAGAAACTTAGTTCGGGCCCACGGGTGGGGTAAAAGCAGGAAGAGCTAAGCTAATCAGCAAGAGGATGAGAGCAAGTCCGAGGGGGAGGAAATACCACTCCTTTATCTTGTAGAGCGTTTTGCGCCGCGCCTCGGTCTTTTCGAGCTGGTTGATTGAGGAAAATGCGGTGGCGAAGGATTCCGAATCTCGCGCTCGGAAATACTCGCCGTTGGTGATCGAGGCGATGCTGCGCAGCGTCTCAGGGTCGAATTCTTGAGGGCGGGGGGTGTCACCGCTCAAGCGACCTTCCTCGGTTCCGACAGCCACCGTGTATATTCGGATTCCCAGATCAGCGGCGAATTTTGCGGCATCGATGGGGGAGAGCGCACCCGCGGTATTGGAGCCGTCGGTAACGATGATAATGATCTTACTGGTGGAGTCCTCTCGTTCCACCAGACGCGTCGACGCCGCCGCGATGGCCGATCCGATGGCGGTTCCGTTCTGATCGATCTCGTTCGAATTTAGGGAATACAGCATGTCGGTGAGCCACTCATGCTGCAAGGTCAGTGGACTCTTCGAGAGAGGGTGGGCGGCAAAACTTACCAGTCCGATGCGGTCATCCGGGCGCTCTTGGACGAATTTTGCAGCCAACTGACGCCCGACTTTGAGCCGGTCAGTTCTGCTTCCTTCGTAGGTCATGTCTTCGGTGCTCATCGAGCCGGAAACGTCGATTGCTAGAATGATATCAATCCCTGAGGCGATCGAGTAGCTGGTGGTTTCGCGCATTTGCGGACGCGACAAGGCTAAGATGGCGAAGACCAGCGAGGCGATAATCAGGCTAAAACTGAGGCGTCCTCGATGTCTTCTTGGCTCAATGCCCAGAGAAATGAGGTATTTTAACGAGGAAAAAGTCAGCTCACCGTCAGTCCCGCGCTTGCGCTTCAGAAACAGCAACAAGGGGAGAAGCAAAAGAAGCAAGAGCCACAAGGGCTCGCCGAGAATAAGGTCACCCTTGAACATAGTCGCTAAGATTAGGGAGCGGGGCGATGGTGGCGAGCAGATCGGGGCAGAGCACGGGGAGTAGCCGCGCCATACGCTCGGCATCGCCGCTGCTGAATAGCTGAGCGGATGGTGTGCTATCGCCGTCGCTGAGTAGGGACTGCTGATCCAAGCGACTCCGGACTTGGCGAGCCACCGCAGCGCCGGTGTCGATCAGAGTGACTTCAGGCCCAGCGATCTGGCGGATCACTGGAGCAAGAAAGGGATAATGGGTGCAACCGAGAACCAAAGTGTCAGCCCCTTCATCAAGCATCGGCTGGATTGCTTCGCTGATGGCTTCTTCGGCTTCGAGGCCAGTGAGAGAACCAGCTTCGACCAATTCGACAAAACGCGGGCAAGGTCGGGTGATGACTCTGATATTGGGCGTGGCATGGTGGTCAAGCAGGCGATGGAATTTCTCGCCAGCAAGGGAAGCCTCAGTCGCCAATACACCGACAACGCCTGATTTTGTCTTAGCACAAGCCGGTTTAACGCCCGGTTCCATCCCGACAATGGGAACCAAGAGCTCGGCTCGAAGGGCCTCGACTGCTGTGATCGTCGCTGAGTTACAGGCGATCACGATCAATTTAGCCCCCTGAGAAATCAGCCAATCCGAGATTTGTCGCGTGCGCTCAATGATCGCTGCTGGCGGTTTGGACCCGTATGGACAAAAAGCCGAGTCTCCAACATAGACCAAGGTTTCATTCGGCAATTCACGCCGAATTTCGCCCAGCACCGAAAGCCCCCCCAGGCCAGAATCCAAAATACCAATAGGCGAAGTGCTGCTCACAGAGCAAGATCATCACACATTCAGCCCCCCGAGCAAGCAGTAAGCGCCACCCAAACCCAACCCCACGAGGCAATATCGAGATAGGATCATATAATCACTATTGGGTGAAACTCACACAGTAGTATTTGTTGTTTGACAGTGGTGCTTTGGTTGGTGATAAGTTGTCTATGAGTAATGAGTTGAGTGAAGAGTTGGTTGATCCTTTGGTGGGGGTTAGGGCGAAGACTTCGGTGCCGGAGGCGGGGCG
>CAXIBU010000126.1:0-9316 GCA_964021555.1 uncultured Verrucomicrobiales bacterium
ACCTTCTGTATTTCATGGCATTTACCTAATTTGAATAAAGCCCACGGATGTGGTGATCGTAAGAGGCACTATATCAATCGTTTTGAGCGGGCTAGTGACGTGGTTAATTACTTTAGTGGAAATCAAGACAAGTTGTCTGGATTAACAAAATCCTGGGTCGATATCAGAAATCAGACTACTCTGCCTCATTGGTTGATGGATCGCAGTATTTTGCCAGCGAATACGTTGCAGACGCAAAATTGTCTGATCTTCGATGATGGCCGATTTTGGGCTTGGGAGGGGATTGGTTGTTGTCCGGGAACCTGTGGGCACGTTTGGCAATATTCCCAAGCTCACGCCCGGCTCTTTCCTGAAATCGAACGAAATCTTCGCGAACAAACTGACTTTAAATTAGCTCAGCAGCCAGATGGCCAGATCCACTTCAGAGGGACAAATAATAACTATTCTGCTATCGATTCTCAGACGAGTTATGTCCTACGGACTCTAAGAGATCATCAGTTGTCAAATGATCCGAATTACCTCAAGCGAGTTTGGCCAAATGCAAAAAAAGCGCTGGAGTATCTGATCGAATTTGACCGTAAAGATAAACGCGGCGGCTTGGATGGTCTCCTTGACGGGCGTCAGCATAATACTCTTGATGCGGAATGGTATGGTAAGGTCCATGTTCTCTGTTCCATGTATCTGGCAGCACTGCGAGCAGGTGAAGAATTGGCTAATGACACCGGTGATGTTGAGTTTTCGAAGATAGTTAATGCTATCTATCAGAAAGGTAAAATTAAGATTGAAACCTTATTCAATGGCGAATTCTATATCCAGGAAGAAGACCCGAACCATTCTGAAGCCATCGGAGTTGGAAAGGGTTGTTACATCGATCAAGTGATGGGCCAATTCTGGGCTAATCAGGTGGGCCTAGGCCGCCTTTACGATCCTAAAAACCAGAAAACGGCTCTGCGCTCTTTGTGGAAATACAATTTTGTCCCCGATTATGGGAACTTTCGTCAGGGCTTCAAAGAGGGAAGACATTACGGAGCCGAGGGCGACTCTGGTCTTCTCATGTGCACTTGGCCGAAAGGGGGGCTCCGAGATGATTTCAAGAAGCACTGGCAGTATGCTTACTTCAACGAATTCATGACGGGTTTCGAATATCAGGCTGCTGCTCACATGATCGCTGAGCGGGACGAAGACCTCGTCACCCAAGGACTAGCGATCACTCGGGCCATTCATGATCGCTATTCCGCTCAGCGCGGTCGCAACCCCTTCAACGAGATTGAATGCTCCGACCACTATGCCCGGGCTGGCGCGGCCTATGCGGTATTTCTCGCGGCCTGTGGCTTTCATTTTGATCAAAGCAAGGGTCTGCTGCGTTTCGATCCGGTGATTAAAACTAAGAGCGGTGAATTTAAGGCTCCCTTCACGACCAGCCAAGCGTGGGGCGTTTATCAACAAAGTTCCGAAGGTGCCACGATTCGTATCGTCCATGGTGTATTGAAGATTGAGCAGCTTGAGCTCCCCCAATTGAAGAATCCGAAGTATTCACTTAATGGACAGAGCGTCGATTCGTTGAATTTGGAGCTCGAAGCGGGGGACGTTTTAGAAGCCTTGCCAAGTTAGGAGGGATCGTCCGTTCTATGAGTAATTTTGGTGATTTGTAATTGAGCCTTTGGCATGGGTGGGGTTTTGTCTTCGCAGACATGTCCCGACGCTTCTTTGATCTCGAACTGATGGAATTTGCCTGGAGCCCGATGGGTGAGGGGTTTTTGGGGGACCACATTCAGCGCTCATTTGATCTTTCGTTCTGGCAGCGGGGGGAGAAGTATTTTGAGGGTGGTTTTGTGATGGAGCTGGAGAATTTGAGGAGAGGCTCTTCTGGATTTAGCTTCGAGTCTGAGGTCAAGGGCAGTGGATCTTCGCGATATCGCCAGGATATTGAAGTTCTGATTAAAGGGGGGGAGTTTGTGGTAGATGGCTATTGCTCTTGCCCAGTCGAATACAATTGCAAGCACGTCGCGGCAGCCTTGATGGATCTGAAGGCGCAAACTCGTGGAGTATTGGGCAATGGTGGGCCAAAGAAGCGTTGGATTGATGAGGTCAGCCGTCTATTGGGGCAAGATCAGACCGTGATTGAGGCGCCGAAGGTGGCTTCCAAGGCGAAAAAGCCTGCCTCGAAGACCTTTCATAAACTCGGCTTTTTGCTCCGTGAGCGTGATGACGAGCGTCTGTCGATTCGACTGGCAAAGTTGCGCTACACTCACGGACGCGAGGAGGTGAAAATCGAGAGCGATTACTTGTCGGTGCGCTTGTCGAATCCTGCGAGTTATCTAGAGCCTGAAGATGTGTTCCGAGCGTGGCGAATTTTGGAATCTCTGCCCCAGCGAAAGAGCGAATCCGTTCACTATGAGAACGATATTCTCTTGGATGGCGAACTGTCCTACGAGTTGATCCGGGAATTGCATACGACGGGGCGACTTTTCCTGACGGAGAAAGTCGATGCGGCTCCAAGTGGATCATTCTACGGCCATGGCTCAGGGCGCACTCTGAAAGGGCGGGTGCTGCGGCAGAGGCCACTGGCTTGGGGAGAACCTGAGACCTTGGAGGCAGCTTGGGAGCGGTCTGCAGATGGCAAGAGTTGGCAACCAGTGTTAAAGATGGCTCGCGAACATTTGAAGGTCTATCAGGTCAATGGGCAGCGAATTTATCTCGATAAAAGGGCGATGGAGATCGGCGACCTGAAGCTGTCCGAAGGTTTGAATGATGAGCTTTTGAATCTTTGGTCGATGGCGCCCGAATTGGCTGAGGACGATGCACTTGAGCTAGCGGCGAATTTTCCGCAAGCGAAGTTACGACCACCGATTGAGGATCTTGAGGTAGTGGAAGTGACGGATCGAATTCCGCGTCCGGTGCTCAAGGTGAAAGGCTTGGCGGCGCTGGATTTTTACGAATTTGAAATCTCGATTCAGCTCTTGTTCGACTATGGAACTGGTGAGCCTGTGCCTTACCTCGGTGAGCTTGAACTCCCACCGATCAGGAAGGTGACCAAGTCTGGCAAGGGCTCGACTATCGAGATGATTGCTCGCGATGTTTCCATCGAGAATGGCTATTGCCGGAGCCTGGAAGCGATGGATGATCTCGAGCGGGGATTTGAGACCAATGCTCTGGAATTCGGTCGAGAGGAATTTATCTTACTCTACAATGAGGGTGAGAGCCCTGCGGCATCGGCGATTCGCTTGAAAGACGAGCTTTTCCCTCAGTTGCTCGCAGCGGGGTGGAAGGTCATCGATCAGTTGGAAGTGCCCTTCGATGTGGTGCAGGCCTCGCCTGAAGTTCACTTGGACCAGGAGGGGAATAGTCCCGATTGGTTCCGGTTCCAAATCGGGCTTTTGGGCGAGAGTGATGAAGCGGCGCACATCGACCTTACCGAACTCATGGCGCAGTTCCTGGCGGCCAATGACGAGATTCCGAAAGTCGAGGAGCTGGTCGATCCAGAGCAGCCAATTTATTTGCCGCATCCAGCGAGTGGCGTCATGTTGAAGTTGCCTTGCGGTCCCTTTTTTGAAGTGCTTCACGCGGTTTCGGATCTTTTGATGCGCCCGCATGAGCCAGTTCATAAGCTGCGAGCGGCCGGAGTGGCCGAGAGCCTGGATATGGATGACAGCGAGACTTTGCGTAGCTTGGCTGAGCTTGGTAAGCGGCTTGCGTCAATTACGGAAATTCCCACTCCCGAGCTGCCTGAGGGGTTGAATGCCGAATTACGGCCTTATCAGCTTGAGGGCTTCAGTTGGATGAAGTTTCTCGCCAGCCACTCGCTCAACGGGGTTCTTGCCGATGATATGGGGCTCGGCAAAACCGTGCAAAGCCTCGCCCACCTGGCAAGTGAGGTGGAATCCGGTGCGACAAAGGGCCTTCCTAGCCTGGTGGTGGCACCGACTTCGGTGGTTGGCAACTGGATGGCGGAGTCGAAAAAATTCACCCCGAATTTGAAGATCCTCGAGCTGCAAGGACCGGATCGCAAGCAATGGTTCGACCGCTTTGAGGAATTCGATGTGGTCTACACTTCGTATGCACTGATCAACCGGGATATCGACGCCCTGCGAGCGCAGCCCTGGCATCTGGTGATTCTCGACGAAGCTCAGCACATCAAGAACGCCACCAGCCAGGTTTCACGCAAGGTCTGTGAGCTTGAGGCGCGGCACCGGCTCTGCCTTTCGGGCACGCCAGTGGAGAACCACCTTGGCGAGCTGTGGGCGCTCTACCGCTTCCTCATGCCCGGCTACCTCGGCAACAAAGAGGTCTTCCGCAAGCAATTCCAAACGCCCATTGAACGCCACGATGACGGCCTCTCCCGCGAGAGCCTGGCGCGGCGGGTGCGTCCGCTCATTTTACGTCGCACCAAAGATGAGGTGGTCACCGAGCTGCCGCCGAAGACCGAGATTCTCCACCAAATCAAGCTGAATAAAAAGCAAGTCAATCACTACGAGTCCGTTCGTGTCGCCATGGACAGCAAGGTTCGCGATGCCATTGCAGCCAAGGGCGAGGCTCGCTCGCAGATCATCTTCCTCGAGGCACTGCTCAAGCTGCGCCAGATCTGCTGTGATCCGCGCTTGTTGGAGAAGGAGGCTGATGTTGGGAAGGCCATTGAATCGGCCAAATTCGAATTTCTCATCAAGGAGCTCCTGCCCACTTTGATTGAGGACGGACGCCGAATCCTTCTCTTTTCGCAATTCACCCGCATGCTCGGCTTCATTGAGGAGGGGGTCAAAGAGCTAGGCATTCCCTATCTCAAGCTCACCGGTCGAAGCCGTAATCGAGGTGATCTGGTCGAGCGATTCCAAGCGGGTGAGGTGCCGATCTTTCTGATCTCGCTCAAAGCCGGCGGCACCGGGCTAAACCTCACCGAGGCCGATACCGTCATTCACTACGATCCGTGGTGGAACCCCGCCGCCGAAAACCAAGCCACCGACCGCGCGCACCGCATCGGTCAGCAAAAGCCAGTCTTCGTCCACCGCCTCATTTGCGAGGGCACTATCGAATCCCGCATCCAAGAGCTGCAGAAGCGCAAGGCCAAGATCGCCGCCGCAATCCTCGACGGAGCCTCCAAATCCATCAAGCTCGACCAAGAAACCCTCTCCGCCCTCCTCGCCCCGCTGGATTGAATTGGCTCAGTCTTGTTGCAGATTATTGATGCGCATTTGCAGGGCGCGGCGGCGGTCTTCGTAGCGGGATTTGGCGGCGAGGTATTCGTTCTTTTTGATGTTGGCGGAGACCAGGTTGACGACAACGACGGCTCCAGCAACGAGGGCGAATAGGATGAACATGCCGCCGAAACTACCTGGCATGGACGAGGCGATGCTGATGAAGACGATGAGGAAGATAGCTGCAATGATAGCCCCCATGGCGGTGCTTGCGCTGCTGCCTTCGCCGGGGAGGTAAGGTTTGCCGTCTTTAGGGTGGATCAGGTAGATGTCCTTGGCGCGGTCCCAGCTCTGATCGAGCTCGAGTAGTTGGTTTTTGAGTTCGAGAATTTCGATTCGTTTGTCAGAGCTCTCCTGGCGTTCTTTGATCTCCTCGATAACCTCGGAAATGATACCGCCATTTTCTTCAATGACTTTGAGCGAGCAACCGCAGAACTGGCACTTGACGAAGCGTGTGGTGCTGCGGACTTGGAGCTGAGCTCCGCATTGGTTGCAGAGGAAGGCGCGGTTGGTGGGCATCTGGCTTTTTCGATACTTATAATTTTCTAATTGCTCAATCATTTAACTGAAGCCGGTGCGTGCTCGCGATGTCGCGGCTTAGGCTTGTGGGCAGATTGGCTTGTCTGGCGTATGTCGGCCATCGGGCGACGGTTTCAGTAACCTCGTCCAAGATCGTTGCGGCGCGGCCACGTTTCATGAGGGCGGTCTTGGCGGCGGATTTGAAGTCGGCCAAGGTGAAGCCATCGCGCTTGCCGTTGACGGTCATTTGGTGGGCCGAGGTCCAGCGTCCGTCCGGGTTGTAGGCGTAGGTCACATCGTAGGCAGGAGACAATGCCCATTGACCGCGCTTGTTCATGAGAAAGGCGATGTTCTTGACGTGATCGTCCTGATTACGAGCGACGATATTGAAGCACATGCGCCGGAACTGCTGCTCGATGCTGTCCATGCCCAGCCCGAGCTGACGGATGGTGAGGAAGGCCTGTTCGTAGGAGTAGGCACCAGCGAGGTTAAAGTCGAAGTGGTTGAGTGCGGCGAGCGATTGCATGTGGAATTTCTGCCCCTGATCGGTGCGGTCGAAGCGCTTGGTCAGGAAGTGGCGCCGATCACCCTCTTCGAGCAGTTGGCAGGGCATCATGCTGACCCCGGCGTCGCGGGCCATGAGGTGGTAGGCGTATTCAATGGCGGGGTAACCTTTGGGGTCCGCCAGCTCTTTGTCGCGATTCGATTCCACGCCATCGAATTTGATCAGCCAGTGTGCAAAACCCTTACCGGGGTCGGCCTGGCCGGAGCGCACTTCTTGAGTTGTGGGGTTCCAGGCGATGACGGCCTTGGCGCGCGCGCCGCCGGCGGAGGTGCCGATGCGTAGGATCTCACTGAGGGCGGCACTGTCGTCCTTGCCAAAGCGGGCTTGCAGAGAATTGCGGTGGGTTAGGATATCAGACGCCAGGTCGACGAGTCTGGCGATCTCCAGTGTCTCGGAAGAAGGGGCTTGAGGGCTCTGGGTCGGGTAAAATTCGAGAGCCCCCATGCCTCGGCTACCGATGTAGCAGAGGCGTTCTATGGCATTGAATGAGGCGGCAGTGCGGCCTTGTGAGGCCAGCCACGCATCTATTAGGGCGTTTCCGAATTTATCCGGCAGCGAATCCGCGAGCAGCCCGGGTAGCCCTTGAAAGGTTTCGCGCGATAAGTTTGGAAAGCGAAAGATCTCGGAACCAAGAGGCATCTGGATCGGTGAGGGTTGGATGCCGCTCCTGCGAAACGCCTCCGCGTATTCAAAGGCGCAGATTGCGGCACTATCGATGCTGGCGGCTCCAATGGTGCGTCCCCAGAGTTTGATCTCGGCTAACATGTGTTGGTCCTAATTAATCATTCCAAGTCCATTCGCCATCGGTTTCCGTGCCACGGCCTGAAGCACGCAAGCGTGGTCGCTCTTCCTGAAGGAGCTGGGCCATCGGGCTCTGTCGCTGGTCGGGAATGAGGTCGAGCAAGGGATCGATCAAGCCGAGAGCTCGCAGCACTGAGATGAAGCTGGTTAGTTGGGTGGACTCTCCACTTTCTAGGCGCTCCAAGGTGCGCTTGCCGATCCCGGCCTCTTTTGCAAGCTGAGCTTGGGTGAGGTCTTTGCGAATGCGCAACTGTTCAATACGGGTGCCTAGCTCTGAGAGAAGAGACTCATCGGTGAAAAGCGCTTTTTTATTCGTCATTAGTGGCGACTTTGTCGGGTTGAAATCCTACTAAATCGCAATAAATGACGAATAGCAAGGAATCAATTTAAGGTTTAATCGCCAATAATGGCGAATAAGGGATGGATTGAGGGGTTGAGTCGTCATTAAACACGACTTATAACGAAAAATCAGGGAAATACGTAACTGCAGAGTCAATTGGAGTCTTGATCCTTACTGAATTCTCGAAAAGTGCGCATTCTCAAATCGTGTGGTGGAATTTTCACCCCCGACACCCTTTGTGCTAAATGAATTTTTCAATACGATGGCCGATACTCCACACAAAATCTTTATGAAAATATTAACGACTTCCCTACTAACGATATCTTCAGCGCTTTGCCTGTCAGGGCTTCTTTCCGCACAGGATCTTGAGGTCTGGGAATTTAATGACCCCGCTGATACTGAGCTTTCTGCCCTGACCAAGGGTGCGGGGACTGCGACTTTTCCAAATGCACCGCAAGCAAGCACCGACGGCAACGGTAATTTGATCGTTACTCAAGGGGCAGATGCAAATGACAACCTTTTTAGGAGCGCCACCCTCAGTTCTGGCGGATCAAGCACAGGTATTTTCGAGCTAAGCTTCTTTTACACCGCCGTTGATCTGCAAGAGGCCGCCTTGACGGGAGCTAACCTTGGTTTCGGCGCTCGAGATTCGGTTTCGGGTGATTTGTTCCAAGTCCGAGTGCAAAAGCAGAATGGCACCCTCCGCCTGCAGCATCGGGTGGGATCCAATAACGTGAACCTCGAAGATTTTGCTACGGACACCTTAAGCGATCTAACGGTGCGTGTGGTGTTTGACATGGATGCTGATACTTTCGATGTCTACTGGACACTAGGCGCAGGTCTGGAGAAAAGAGCGACCCGTATTGCGATGGTGAACGAAGATCTGAACTTCGACGAAATTCGCTTGGTCTCCAACACTAACACGGCCGCGTTTGGTGCGAACGACTCGATCTTAGTCGACTACCTGCGCTTGACGTCGACGACTAAGCCAAGCCTGGTGGCCATCGAAGACTGGCAATTCAACGACCCAGCGGGTGAGAGTTTCAATGAAGTCGATAACGACGCTGGCACGGTTAATCTCGGCGGTGCAGCTCCACAGGTCCTGACCGACGGCAATGGCAACTTGAACGTCTCCCGTGGCAATGCGGTGGATGACAACGTTTTCCGGACCAGCACGGTTACCGACCCTGATCAGACTGAAGGGCGTTACGAAATGAAGTGGCTAGTTTCATCAGCGACACTTGCTGGGGTGGTTGACGGTGGTGGGCAACCGGTAAACGGGGCAAACTTCGGATTTGGCATTCGCGACGAAGGCCTCAACGAAGACCTTTTCAATGTCCGAATTCAAGCGCTAGCTGGAAAGGTTCGCTTACAGACGAGGGTTGGGAATACCACCACGACTTTGGAAAACTTCGGCGTCGCCAGCATTAGTGACTTGAGAATCCGAACTGTCTTCGATCTGGATACCCAGAGTTTCGATGTTTACTGGCAGCTTGGAGCGGGCCAAGAGTTCAGCTCTTTGGGCAATGCGTTTCCCTCGCCTGACATGCAGTTTGACAGCGTGAGAACAGTGGCCAATACCAACATCAATCAATGGGCGGCTACGGATGAAGTAAAAATCGATTATCTGACAATCTACGATCTCGATGTCGTGGCTACTCCGGACCAGGACATTCAACTCTTGATCGTGGCGGGTCCTGGCGCCAATCAAGTGACCGTCTCTTGGCCGTCCAGTGTCGTTGGGACGACGGTTCTCCAGTCTAGCCCAAATCTTGAAGAACCTTGGGATGCTGTTGATCAGACTCCCGTCATGGTTGGAGAGGAATTTCAGGTAGTGATTGATGCCGCTGAGGACCTCGAATTCTTCCGCCTTTCGGTTGATTCGTCGGCCCCATAGGACTA
>CAXIBU010000127.1:0-9282 GCA_964021555.1 uncultured Verrucomicrobiales bacterium
CTGCTCCTTGAGAGCGACTGCAACTCGAGAGACATGCATTATTTTTGAGATCGATTGAATAGTCGGTGAGTGAATCACGTCCTAGCTTTTTGAACTGAAATCTCTACCATCCATTATTTATGAAACGTTTGCTCCTTTTTCTGATGTCGTCCTTGTTGCTTACAGGGGGTGCTTGGGCCTTTCCTGCGGCGAAAACTCCAGAGGTGGTCGTTGAGGCCCTAGAGGCTTATAAAGCTGCGGGGCATCAGGGATTTTTTAATCGTTTGGTGCAGTTCGGACCTTTGAAGGACGATCCGAAAAATCAGTTGAACGGTTTTTTGCATAGGGCCAATAGTTTGGGTTTTTATCGAGACCACGAGGTGGTTCGCTGCCAGGCTTTGTCGAATCGGGTGACTCGGACTTACTTGATCATTCATTACACCGAGGGCGTGTTGTTCCTGCGCGTGGACTCGTATTTGCCGCCGGAAGGGAGGAACGTCACGACGACTTTAAAATGGTCTACGGACTCCGAAGCGATCCTGCCTTTCGTGTTTACCGAAAAGTAGGGTGGTGATTCCACTTGAGGCATTGACCTTGGGTGATTTAGGGTGTTGATTAGGCGTTGTGTTAAAGCCCCTTATCATACCCTTTGCTCTGTCCCTCGCTGGTCTTCTTTCGATCAGCCCGGCGTTCTCGCGTGTTCTGATCTCAGAAGTCGTCGCTTCCAATGATGATAGCTTGGACGATGAGGACAGTGATTCTCCGGATTGGATCGAGTTATTTAATTCGGGCTCCGATGCGGTGGATTTGGACGGGTGGCATTTGACTGACGACTTTTCAAATATTCGAAAGTGGACTTTTCCGTCGCGCACGCTTGAGCCTGGCGCTTTTCTGGTGGTGTTCGCCTCCGGTAAAGATCGCAAGCCAGATACTGGCAATTTGCACACGAACTTTTCCCTGAGCCGTAGCGGGGAGTATCTTTCGCTCAATCAGCCCAATGGTGACGTTGAATTCGAATACGCGCCGGAGATGCCCCAGCAGGCGACTGATATCTCTTACGGGATTGCCCAGTCGACCGTAGAGACGGTTTTGGTAGCTCAAAATGCACCAGCGAGAGCAGGTGTCCCGTCTTCCGAAGCGGATTTTTTGACTGCTTACGATGGTTGGAATACGCAGATTACGGGGAACTTTGACGGTAGCACTTGGAGAAACGTCCGGACTGGCGTGGGCTATGACAATGCCTCGACTTACGGTCAATGGCTTGGTCTCGACGGCTCCTTTGCGAGCGAGATGTATAATGGGAATACCTCGATTTTTCTCCGTGTGCCCTTTTCGATCTCGGATGCGGGTGTCGTCAGTAGCTTGAAGTTGCGAATGCGCTACGACGATGGATTCATTGCCTACATCAATGGGGTGAAGGTGGCTGAAGGCGGAGCGCCCGCAAGCCCCGAATGGAATAGTATCGCTGAAAGGGACAGGCCGGATGGTCAGAATGAGGAATGGGAGGAATTCACCATTGATCTGAGTCAGGTGACCCTCAACAGCGGCAATAACTTGCTGGCCATCCATGGCTGTAACATTCGGACGGGGAGTTCGGACATGCTGATCCTGCCTGAACTGGTAGCGGTCTCGGCTGCGGGAAGCGACCTGACGCCTGTCTATCTGGACCGGCCGACTCCTGGCGAGGTGAATACCTCCGGCCGCGCTAGCCTGCCGCCCTTGATTGATGGGGTGACGGAGGGCGTTGATCAGCTACCTGTCGGCGGCGCGGGCAGTGCTCCCATCGTGGTGACGGCTCAGGTGACTGAGACGGCTTATGCGGTGAGTAATGTCCAAGTGCTATACCGCTATGGCTTCGGAGCGGAGCAAATTCAGAACATGCGCGATGACGGGGGCGGTAATGATTTGGTGGCGAATGATGGAATTTACACGGGTGCAATTCAGACCACAAGCATGTCACCGGGAAGCATGGTTCGCTGGAAAGTGAGGGCTCTGGACAATCTAGGTCAGATTTCGACCTCACCGCCGTATTTGGATCCCTTGGACGCTGATGAGTATTTCGGAACCATTGCGGAAGATCCCAGCCTGGCGACGTCGAATTTGCCCGTCCTCCACTGGTTCATAGAATCTCCGACTGCTGCGAACTCCCGTAGTGGGACGAGGGCTTCGTTTTTTTATGAGGGTGAGTTCTATGACAATATCCAGGTGGACTTGCATGGGCAGACCACATCGGGGTTTCCGAAGAAGAGCTACGATGTCGACTTCAACCAGAATAACCGCTTCACTTGGAAGCTTGGAGAGATCAAGGCGAAGGACATCAATTTGCTGACCAATTGGGCTGACAAGACCAAGGTGAGGAATACCTTGGCCTACGAATTTTTCCGAGATAGCGGTGGGCCGTATCACTATGCTTTTCCGATTAGGGTCCAGCAGAACGGCCAGTTTTTCAGTATCACGGACTTGGTTGAAGATGGCGATGACCGCTTCCTGGAACGGATCGGGCTCGATCCAGAGGGGACCTTGTATAAGATGTATAATCGGCTATCTAGCACGAGTGGGGCCTCAAAGAAGACCCAGAAAGAGACTGGGAAAAACGACCTCCAAGTCATCATTGATAGCTTGGACGAGTCGCTCTCTCAAGATCAGCGCCGACTTTACGGATACGACAACGTCGACATCCCAGGGACGGTGAACTACCTGGCGGGCTTGGCTCTGGCCGGTAGTCAGGACCAGGGGCATAAGAACTACTACATTTACCGCGATACTTTCGGCACTGGGGAATGGACGCCGCTACCATGGGACGTCGATCTCAGCTTCGGGCATGACTGGGGTGGGCAGGGGTATTTCGATGATGACCTGTTGGTTGATCAGCCCTTGCAGCTCGGTCCATCGAATCGCTTGAAGACCTTTATCTGGGGCTCTCCGGAACTGAACCAGATGTTTGTTCGCCGGGTTCGCTCGCTCATGGATGAGCTGCTCGAGCCTTCGAGCACGCCGATAGGGCAGCGCAAGGTCGAGAATAGACTCAATGAGTTGCGTGATCTCATGGACCCACCGGGCGTCGTTTCGGATGCAGACCTCGACTTTGCCAAGTGGGGCTCGTGGGAAGATGGCAATCGATCAAGCACTGATGCGAGCAACGAGATGAGTGCGCAGATCGACCGCTTGATCAACGACTACCTGCCACGCCGGAGGGCCTTCCTCTACGGTTCCGTGCCTGAGAGCAATGGAGTTCCCGTTCCAGACGAGCAAGCCCAATCTCCATCTCTGTTGATCGAGATGGGCGAATTTGTCGCCGCCTCTGGCAATCCGGATGAAGAGTTCATTCGTTTGAGGAATTTGAGCTCAGATGCGATTGATATCAGTGGCTGGATTTTGACTGGCGGCATCGAGCACAGATTCAAAGCCGGCACCGTCATACCAAGTGGTGAAGGAGATTCTCGGAATGACTTTGTTGGCATTTTGCACGTGGTGAAAGATAGCACTGCTTTTAGGAATCGGGCGAATGGTCCCAGTGGTGGTGAATATCGCTTCATCCAAGGTGGGTATCAAGGACAGCTCTCCAGCCGGGGTGAGACGATTGAGTTGCGCAATCGCGATGGCGTTTTGATGACCAGCTTGACCTATTCGGGATCGCCATCACTCGCTCAAGATGCCTTGCGAGTTTCCGAGATTAATTACCATCCCGCAGATCCGAGGCCAGGTGAGCTGGCCTCGATCCCATCTCTATCGGCGAGTGACTTCGAATTTATCGAACTCATGAACGTGAGCAATCAGACCCTCGATCTTGGAGGATGTTACTTCGCTGACGGGATCGGCTATGTCTTTGGCAGTGGCGTCTCACTGCAGAGCGGTGAGCGTCTGATCTTGGCTAAGAATATTGCGGCTTTTGAGCTGCGATATGGCACTGGGCAGCTGGTCCTTGGCCCATTTGAGGGATCTCTTGCCAATGAAGGTGAGCGCTTGCAGCTATTGGATAGCCTAGGTGAAGAAATTCTGGACTTCGAGTGGAACGACAAGTGGTATCCGCCCAGCGATGGCGAAGGCCGGACCCTAGTCTTGAGAAATCCGATGACCACTGCCTTCAACGACTTTGACCAAGCCTCGTCGTGGGGTTTGAGTGCCGAAGCTGATGGATCTCCCTCAATACAGGGCAGATACGAGCGCCACTTCTCAGGCTGGACTTATCAGTTCTTCAATAAGACCCAGCGTGAAGATCTCTCTGTTGGTGCCGCAGGGGCTGACCCTGATCTGGACGGACGCACGAACTGGCAGGAGTATTGCTTCGGCACTGATCCTATGGTGAAGGATTCCGTGGAACATCTAGCGCTCACCGTTGAAGTGGACGACGAGGTATTCCCTGCGATTCGCTTCAAGCGCCAGCCGGATGCCTATGACTTGGTCTGGTCGCTCAAACACAGCTCATCGCTCCAAGATGACTGGCAGGACGCCGATCACGAAATTCATGGCCAGCCTACGATCGAAGGCCCTGAGCAGGAGCTCGTCACCTTCCGCACTAGTGAAAGTCTCGATCAATGGGCAAACCCGAGCTTCCTAAGGGCGGTCGCCGAGCCCCGTGTGGTAGGTCCCTGATGAGGGGCGAAAGGATTTGAGTGTGGTATGCCCTACGGATCCTTGCTCGGATCACGCTCCTTTGAACGCTTCGCTTGATTCGGTGTTTTTCGAATCACCCAGATCAAGCTGGAGAATGCGATGATGCAGAGAGTTAGCGGAATCAAGAAGACGAGGCAGAGCAGACCGTCTGAAATCGCGTCGCCCCATGTGCTCAAAATAGGCATACTAATCAGTCAGATAGCTCTATCAAATTGACGTATTGGATGAAACTCACACAATGACGTATTGGGTGAAACTCACACAGTGGTTTTTGGTTGGAACGGCGGGGCGGGTTTCGTTTATAACTATTTCCTTATCAGTTATTTGCGTTTTCTCTAAGTGCGTCACCTAACACAAAGGGGCGAAGACTTTGGGGGACCTCATGGAGAGAGTGGGGAGTTTTGGGGCAGGGCCGATACTAGCCCTTTGGTGGACGTTCTTGTTCTGACTCGTCACTCTGATCCGGATCTTCGTTGTCCGCACCATCGACGTGATCTGGTTCTTGATCTCCTTGTAGGTCGTCGGGGTGGAGCTCGGCATCGCCGCGCATTTCGGCGGCTTCTTCTTCGCTGATCTCAAATTCGACGGGATCGCGGTAGGCGTCTTCAGGAGGGTGATCCCAGGCTCCATCCGCGTGGGGGTCCCAGTCGTCCTCTTCGTCGTCTGCCTCTTCAGAATGGTCCATTGCCTCGTAGTCAGGCTCGTCGTGGTGGTTGGGATCGGTGTGGAAGCCGAAGTCCTCGTCGGTGGGAATTTCTCCCGGCTCGAAGGTGGCATCAGGGTCCATTGGCACGACACCAGTGGATGGTGAGCGAGGGTTTACCGGCCTGGGGCGGCGAGGTGGCTCTGGCTCATCGTCGTCATCATCACCGTCGTCACCATTTTCGGCACGCAGGCGTTCTTTTTCGGCGCGTCGTGCGAGGTAAGCTTGGTATTCGGCCTCTTCTTCCTCTTCGCGTTTGATGGCTTTTTTGTGATGGAAGTAGGCCATCCAGATACAGCCCTCATAGAGGATCAGCATGGGGATAGCCATGAAGGAAAGGGTTCCGACATCGGGGGTCGGGGTGAGCACGGCGGCAGCAAAAACGATGGCGAGGATCGCGTAGGAGCGGGTCTTTGCCATCATAGGGTAGTTCAGAATGCCCAGCTTGACCAAGGTCATAACCACCACCGGCAGTTCGAACGAAAGCCCGAACAGCAGGGTGAACTGGATCGCGAAGGAGATGTAGTAGCCAATCCGCCAATCGTTGGAGATGCCGAGCTTGGAGGCGTAATCGAAGAAAAAGACGAGCACCTTCGGCAGAACGAAGAAGTAGGCGAAGAGCACGCCGCAGAGGAACAGCCCGAAGCCGATGAGCAGGGCAGGGAAAAAAGCCTTCTTTTCGCTGTCTTTCAGGCCAGGAAGGACGAACTGGAGTATGAAGTAGAGCAGCAGCGGGAACGAGATTACCAGGCCGGCGAAGAAGGAGATCTTCAGCGATAGCATGAAAGCCTCGGTCGGCTGGAGGGCGCTCATCAAGCGCAGGTCGGAGACGGAATCGAATTTGAGGTCGGGATCCTTTTCCAGTAGGGCGAGAGACTGGCGGCGGACGTCGTCCGGAACGTCGGCGACCTGTTCGAGAAAGCCTTTCCTGCCCTCACTGGGGAGCACCGCGGCCGCCTCCGCAATCCAGACACACTGAACGTAGAAGCGAATTTCTTCGTCGGCGATGGCTTGAAGAAAGGCCTCTTTCTGAGATGCTTCGAGCCCGTGGCCAGCGATCGCGATTTTGCGCGATTCCATCCACTTTCCGGCATCGATGTTCTCCTTTTTGTCGATGCGCTCGGGCAGCATTTCCGAGACCTTGTTGAGCGCGACTTGCTCAACTGGGTGGCGCAGGACGCCCATGACCCAATCTTGGAAGGCGAAACAGAAGATCGTCGCGATGATGACGGTCAAAAACACCCGCGTGAGCATGATGCGCAGGTCTTCGAGGTGATCGAGAAATGGTTTCTCGTCCTCGCCTTCGGAGGCGTGGTCACGGAATTGGAAGACTTTCTTAAGCAGAAACATGGAGCAGCGACATAAAAGGGCGGTAAAGGCGCGGACGGAAGCAAAATGTCAGCGGAAGGTGATGATCGGGCTTTTCCGTTGAGTTGAGCTTAACAAGGGATTAGTCTAGAGGTATGAAAACTCAAGCCTTTGGATTGATCTGTGGCCTCGCATTCTTGCTACCGCAGATACGGGCGGAATTGCCAAATATTCCAGATCATCTGGGCAAATTTGTCATGATTGAAGACCGTAAGGCGGTTTTCAAGGTCATGGCGAATGGTGAAATGCATTTCAAGCCGATGAAAGATCGGGAGGCCGAAGACAATGATACCTTCGAAATGGATGTCTGGGTGCAGACGCGCAAAGGGGAGGGCGAGCGGTGGAGCACGAAGCGATTGAATCGGGAAAGTCTCGAGGCGGTGGGGGACCCGGCGGTGAATCCTGAGAAGCCGGTCGGTTTCCGCGCTAAGGTCACCGGTGACATCGCATACGAAGTGAGAATCGAGCAAACGCGTGACGGCCTCGACTTTAGAGCGTGGCTCACCGACCTCGCTCAGAGACCTCCCGAAGTCGAAGAGAAGCCAGAGGCGGATGAGAAAAACAACGACAAGAAAGACGCCAAGGAAGCTGAGAAAAAGCCATTTGTCCCCTTGGATGTGAGGTTGGTGATCGCCTTTGATATCCCAGACATCTACTACTACATGGCGAAAGACGCTGACGAAAAAGAAGTGAAGCGCACCGTCAAAGGCTCGGATTTGCGCATCGTCAATGCCAAGGGCAAACGTCTCTCATTCGACTTCGAGGACAAGCTTGACCCCAAAGAAGAAGGGCTGGAAGAGGGTTTTATCGGCCTCCAGCTGAAGTCAGACAAACTGGAAAAGATGAAAGGACTGGTCGTGACCTCTACCAAGGACAAGGGGCTCTTGAACTTCGTCGATTACGCCGGCAATGATGTCCACGAGGGCTTCAAATTCGGGATCATCAAAGAGGTCAACCAGCTGGGAACGGCGGAAGATCCCGGTCTCTTGATCGAGATCAAGTGAGTTAGAGGCTCGATCAGAAATTTCTCAGTCCGACGATCGCTTGGCAGGCACCACGCTTTCTGACGTGAAGGCAGGTAGCTCACGGGCTGGCAGTTCAGATGCTTCAAAGGGGTTGCTGCCGGGAGTCGGCTCGATGTAGGGCTCTTCATCAGCATCGCCTGTGATGGTGCGCGTAACCGCGCCGACGGTGCGCTGGGTGAGGCCTAATACGCTATTGATGATCCCACAACTGGTGAGTGCAAGCGAGAGACTGACGAATAGCAAAGTGCGGATGAAGAGTTTCATACTTGCTAGAGAGAAAGCGAATTTAAGCAAAAAGTCAAACTCGGGTCATTTCCATACCATGCAGTCTTCAATAGCAACCAGGAGACGGTCGATGTCTTCAGGGAACACATGACCAATCGTGCCGATGCGGAAAGAGTCGATTCCTGTCACTTTGCCGGGGTAAATGACGAATCCGTGCTCCTTCAGTGCATTGTAGAAGCTCAGGAAGTCATAGCCTGCATCGTCTGGTTCGTAGAATCCCGTGATAATCGGGCCTTGGAAAGCAGGGGGGAGAACACAGCGGAAACCGAGCCTCTGCATGCCCTCGACCAAGCGGCGGTGGTTCTCCGAGTAGCGTTCGTAGCGCTTGGCGGTGCCGCCTTCCTCTTCCAGCTCAATCAGTGCTTGGTAGAAGGCTCGGGTGACATGAGTGGGGCTGGTGAAGCGCCATTTGCCATTGCCTTTCTCCATGCCCTGCCATTGATCGTAAAGGTCGAGCGACAGGGAGCGGGCGACGCCTTTGGTCTTCTCAAGTTCCGAAATACGGCAAAGGATGAAGCCGAAGCCTGGAACTCCCTGGATACACTTGTTGGCGCTCGAAACCAGAAAGTCGATTCCGAGCTCCTCCATATCCAGCGGGACCCCGCCGAAGGCACTCATGGAGTCGACCAAGAACAGGCGTCCGGCGCCCTTCACGATGGCAGCGATCTCATCAATCGGGTTCATCATGCCGGTCGTTGTCTCGTTGTGGACGACGACGACATGAGTGATCGCTGGATCACTTTCGAGGGTCTGCTTCAAGCGCTCGAGATCAGGTCGGGCCAACTCGCCACTGTCGTGGACAACATGGTTGATCTGGTTGTAACTGGCAATCTTTGCCAGACGGTCACCGTAGGCTCCATTGGCGAGAACGAGTAATTTGCCATCAGCGGGAACCACCGAGCCAAGCATGCTCTCGACCGAAAAAGTCCCGCTCCCTTGCATCAGGACGCAGGTGAACTTCTCGGGGGCGATTGCTGACGACATCTGCACCAGGCGTTCGCGGATCGGCGTGACCACTCCGAGATTGTAGTCATCATCCCAAGTGCACCAGTCGCGCACCAGCGCGCCGCGGACACCGGGACTAGTCGATAAGGGGCCGGGGGTCAGGAGCAAATACGGATTTTCGAGATCGACAGCGGGACTGACGGGATTGGCTTCAGCTTTCATAAAACAGCAATGTTGAGAACGATAGGCCCTCAAAGAGGCCGGGCAAGCTCGACCTCACTAAAGCAATCTTTTTGCTAGTCAACTTGCAGAAATGCCCATTTGCGAAACTCGAAGGGCTAGACGGAGCTTTGCGAAGTCAAT
>CAXIBU010000128.1:0-9202 GCA_964021555.1 uncultured Verrucomicrobiales bacterium
ACCGCCGAACGCTTCGGCCTAGCCAACAAAAAGGCTGCTGACTTGATGTAACGAACATCCAGATGAACCGCTGGGGGGGAACCACGAAATACGCGAAATACACGAAAAATGAAGATGATTTATCCAGAGGAGAGCTACGCGATCCAAGGAGCTTTGTTTGAAGTGTATCGTGAATTGGGTGCGGGATTTCTTGAGTCAGTCTATCAAGAAGCACTGACTCGAGAATTCGCACTCCGTGGCCTCCCAGCCGTTTCTCAGCCCAAGCTCGAAATTCATTACAAAGGCGAGCTTCTCACCCAGCATTTTGAGGCGGACTTCGTCTGCTACTCAAAGATCATCATTGAGATCAAATCCTGCAAAAGGCTCGATGATATTCACCGCGCCCAGACCCAAAATTATCTAAGGGCAACTGGCTTCCAATTAGCCATTCTCGCAAACTTCGGTAACTCCCCAAAACTCGAATACGAACGCATCGTTAAATAATTCAGCAAAGCATCCGCTTTCGTGTATTTCGCGTATTTCGTGGTTCCCCCAATTTTCAATATTTTCTCCTAATGTCAGATTCAGATAAACAACTCGAAGGTGGTGCTTATGAGGTCATCCGTGGGCGCTTGCAGGCGCAGGCGGCGGACTTACGTGAGCGCATGGAAGTGCTTAATACCGAACGGAAGGACATCTTCGGCGCGGTTGAGAGCGCGCTGGTATCCACCGAGCGCATCACCACCGAGCACAACTGCACCCCGCGTGATCTGATCTCCATTGGTCAAAACCGTTTCTTCTTCGGTTACAACATTCAGTTCGGTCTCAAGCAGACCACCGATCCCGTCGATGTCTTCGGCGCCTATCGCTACGATCCCGAAGACCACAGCTTCCATCCCCTGCCCCTGAACGAAGTCATTCAGGATTCCGAGTTCACCAAGGACTTTGAATACCTGTTCAAGTATTACCGCGAGACGGTCTTCATCAAATTCATGCGCAAAGGGCCGAATTTGTTCATGGCCTTCCGTGTCGGCAAGAGCCTCGATGACATCAAGACCTTCAAATTCCTCATCGAAGGCGATGGCACGCTCAAGTATCAGGGCAACCGCTCGGATCACGAATACGTCTTCCCCGCACAGCACGAGTTCACCTGGAAGCGCGCGACCCGCGACATGCAGCGCGCCGGCGAGCATCCGCATTTGAGTATCGAGGATAAGGTCTTCGTCGAGACCGTCGGCGGCGACCTCACGGTCAAAGTCGAGGACAACACCACGGACGGACGCGGTATTTACGAAGAGCCCGTCGAAGATGCTGACCAGACGCTCGACGATGCCGATATCTCCTACGCCATTGTTGGCCCGCTGATCTTGCTTAAGATCCTGCCCTATCGCGAAACGACCTATCGCTACCTGGTCTTCAATGAGAAGAATCAGTCGGTTGATCGGATCGATGCGATTGGCGAGAGCTGCGTGCTGCTGCCCGACGATCACGGCATCGTATTTGCCAATGGCTACTACCTGCTCAGCGGCGAACTGAAGACCTTCGATCACGGCCTGGAGCACATGCGCTTCGAGCGGAAAATTCGCTCTGCCAATGGTGAAGATACCCTCTTTGCCTTCTACAACCGGGATTCCGGCGACTACGCCCTGCTCAGTTACAATCTAATCGAGCAAAAGGTGGAAACACCGGTCATCTGCAACGGTTATTCCATCTTCGATAATGGTGAACTACTCTATTTCAAGACCGAGATCGAAGCACAAAAGCACCACGTCATCCAGATCTGGCAGACGCCGATCCTCAGCGACGATGCCGTCATCAGCCAGAGCAAGAGCAGCGACTCTTACCTCTTCAAAGTCGGCAATGCCGAGCTCGTCAGCGCCATGGCCGAGTGTCGTGAACTGCTCACGCTGCTTGCCAAGGATGACAACTACGCCGGGCTCTACATCGACCTTTCCAAGAAGGCGGGTGACCTGATCGACTCCTATTTCTGGATCAACGAAGAGGCCACCCAGAACCTCGCCAAGCCGGTCGCAGGCATCAAGCAGGCGGCCGAGTCTGCCATTTCCGAATTTGATAAAGTCCAGCGCCTGCGCATCGCAGCGGCGGAACGGATCGAAGAAGTCAGCAACACCTGCGCCAAGCTCGTGCGGGATGCCGAGAACAGCCCGCCAGACGACATTATCGGCTTCGTCAAGCAGCTCGCTGGCCTGCGCGGTGTGCGCGGTGAGATCATCGGGCTGCGCGAAATGCGCTACATGGATCTGGAACGGGTGGATTCACTGGAAGAGCGTATCGTCGCGGCTTCTGATCAGGTCTCAGAAAAGACCGTTGCCTTCCTATTACTTCCCGAGGCCCTCGATCCCTATCGTGGCAAGGTCGATGAGCAAAAGCAGACCCTCGCGAATTTGACCAAGGTCACCGAGGCCGATGAGCTTTCCGAAGAGATCACCAATTCGGGCCAGGAGCTGGAAATGCTCATCGACGTCGTCTCCAACCTTAAGATCGAGGATTCCACGCAGACCACTGCGATCATTGAGAGCATTTCCGACATCTATTCGGTGCTCAACGGGGTCAAAGCCGAGCTCAAGAACAAGCGCAAGTCGCTCGCTCAGGGCGAGGCCGTCGCTCAGTTTGGTGCGCAGATGAAGCTGCTCGGTCAGGCGGTCGTGAACTACCTCGACCTCTGCGACAGCCCGGAAAAAACCGAGAATTACCTCACCAAGGTCATGGTCCAGATCGAGGAGCTCGAAGGGCGTTTCTCCGAATTTGATGACTACGTCGAAGAGCTGACCACCAAGCGCGAAGAGGTCTACAATGCCTTCGAGAGCCGCAAGCAGCAGCTCCTTGAGTCGCGCAACAAGCGGGTCAATACCTTGGTCAAGTCCGCCGAACGCGTGCTCGCCGGAATCAAGAATCGGGTCACCGGATTTAAAGAAATCAATGAGATCAATGGCTACTTCGCCGACGACCTCATGATCAGCAAGGTGCGCGACGTCATCGACCAGCTCACCGAGCTAGGTGATACCGTGAAGGCGGATGACATCCAGACCCGGCTCAAAACCGTTCGCGAAGATGCGGTGCGCTCGCTGAAAGATCGCAATGAGCTCTTCGTCGATGGGAAAAATATCCTCCAGTTCGGTAAGAACAAGTTCAACGTCAATACTCAGGAGCTGCAGCTGACCATCGTCCCACAGGACGAGGACATGTGCTTCCACCTCGCAGGCACCGACTTTTTCGAAGCAGTGACCGATGAACGCTTCCTGGCCACGCGAAGCGTTTGGAGCCAGGAAATCGTCTCCGAGAACCGCAGTGTCTACCGCGCCGAATACCTCGCCTATCAGTTTCTCAAAGCCCACCAACAAGAACAGCTCGATGCCCTAGTCGGCGATGGCCTGCTCGATGCCGTGCAGAAATTCATGCAGCCACGCTATGCGGAGAACTACACCAAGGGCGTTCACGATCTGGATGCGGTGAAGCTTCTCGAAGCAATCATTCCCGTTCACGGGCAGATCGGCCTGCTACGCTTCAGCACGGCCGACCGTGCTCTTGCCCAGCTTTTCTGGAATGCGTGGGAATCCGAGAACAAGGAGACCATCACCCGCCAGATCCAGTCCTATGCCAAGCGACGCGAGGTCTTCGGCAACCAAGCCGCCGAACAGCACAAGATCATGCTCAAGCTCGAGCGTGGCATCGAGGCCTGGGAGTCCCACTCCGATCTTCCAAATGCGCGCCCTCAAGCAGCCGCACGCTATCTCTTTGAGGAGCTGGCATTTGACGAGCACTTCGTGGTCTCTCCCGAGGCATCCGAACTGGTCAAACAGTTCAAACATCGTCTCGTCGTCAAGCACGCCGAGCCCGCCTTTGAGGAATCACTGGCAGGCATCGACGACCTGATGGCTCGCTACGCCACCATCCACGATTGGCTCGAGGGCTTCGTGCAGTCACTCGGCGACGAGGCTCCCAGCACCAGCGAAGTCACGGAATCCGAGCTCCAGCATGCGCCACGCGACTATTCCCCTGCCGTTCTTCTGGAGGCCTCCGCCCACCTGACTTGTGGCGGATTCGAATTGCGCGATGTCCACCGCGTCAGCACCAAGGCCGAGATCACTGGTCTCATCGGCGACCACGCTCGTGTCGAGGAAGGTGTTTATCAGCTCGATTACAACGAATTTAGCGAACGTCTCGAGAGCTTCCAGCGCGTCGATGTTCCACGCTTCAATGACTACCAAGACCTCAAGCAAGAGCTGGTCGAAGAGAAGCGTGACAAGATGCGCCTGAGCGAGTTCGAGCCCAAGGTGATGAGCGCCTTTGTTCGCAACAAGTTGCTCAATAACGTCTTCCTACCCATCGTCGGCGATAACCTAGCCAAGCAGCTGGGGACCGCCGATAAGAACACTCGAACTGACCGCATGGGCTTGCTCCTGCTGGTCTCGCCTCCGGGTTACGGTAAGACCACGCTGATGGAATACGTCGCCAACCGGCTCGGCCTGACCTTCATGAAGATCAACGGCCCCGCACTCGGTCACAACGTCACCTCGCTGGATCCAGCCGAGGCTCCAAACGCCGCGGCCAAGGAAGAAGTCAAGAAGCTCAACCTCGCTCTCGAGATGGGCGACAATGTGATGATCTATCTCGATGACATCCAGCACACTCACAGCGAATTTCTGCAGAAATTCATCTCCCTCTGTGATGCGCAGCGCAAGATCGAGGGCATCTACAATGGCAAGGCCAAGACCTACGACCTCCGCGGCAAGAAAGTCGCCGTCGTCATGGCTGGTAACCCTTACACCGAAACCGGTGGCAAGTTCCAGATCCCCGACATGTTGGCTAACCGGGCTGATACCTATAACCTCGGTGACATCCTTGGCGGACACGCAGAGGACTTTAAGGCCTCATACGTTGAAAACTCACTGACCTCAAATAGCATCCTCAACAAGCTCTCCAGCCGCAGTCAGAAAGACGTCTATGCCATCATGCGCATCGCCGATTCCGGCAGCCAGGAAGGCGTCGACTTCGAAGGCAATTACACGCCTGCCGAGATCGATGAAATGGTTAAGGTCACCAAGCACCTCTACCGCGTCCGCGATTCCATCCTTCGCGTGAATTTGGAATACATCCGCAGCGCCGCCCAAGAGGATGCCTACCGCACCGAGCCCGCCTTCAAACTCCAGGGCTCATACCGGAACATGAATCGCATCGCGGAGAAAGTCCTGCCTCTGATGACCGATGAGGAAGTCGAGCAGCTCGTCATCGATCACTACGAAAACGAAAGCCAGACCCTTACCACTGGCGCCGAGGCTAACCTTCTCAAATTCCGTGAAATGGAAGGACTTCTCACCGAAGAAGAGGCCGCACGCTGGGCCGAGATCAAGAAGGGCTTCAACAAGAACAAGCTCCTCGGCGCAGGTGGCGAAAACGATCCCGTCGCTCGTGTCGTGGCTCAGCTCAGCCAGTTCAACGATGGTCTGGAAGGGATCCAACAGGGTCTCAGCTCAGCCGCCCGCGACTATCAACAGCCGCAGACCTTGGGCGAAACCACCATGGCCCAGCTGAAGGCCATCATCGATGGACTCCGCGCCGTCCCTGTCAAAGTCGACATCAACCTCGTCCCGACCAGCGGCGACGACGCCGATGACCCCGCCATCACCAGCATGAAGAAAACCTCCCGCCCCCCCATCGAAATCGAACCCGAAGTGAGTCAGGGGGACTGACCATAGCTTATTCATTCTCTCAACTCCATGATCACTGTATTCTCCAACCGCGAACGAGCTTTGGTTTTCGTTCACGAGCAGCGCGTCTTGGGGAATGAGGCCGAATTAATTCACGACCATTCCTCATCGCTGTGGGGCCCTTCTGCGGTTGGCGGATGCAGGGTATTGCATTGGTCTGAAGGTGAGCTTGAAGAAACCGACAACCAGCCAAGACCAGACTTCTTGGAAACCATCATCAGGATATTGTTCTGGATTGGAAGAATGTTGGTGATCGGCCTTATCATCTTCGCTGCAGCCGACTTTGTATTTGGTGTTTTATACGCCCTCTACGTAGCTCCGATGGTTGTGATCATTTCGCTAGCTATCATCTTAGGGCTCGGACTTCTTTCACTCTACCTTGCTGCGATCGTTTCTCTGTTCTCGATCAAGCACTGCAATTCCCGACTTCGCATTTTGATCATTCCGGTAGCAATCTTGGCTGCTTTAATCACAAGCAGCTAAAAGGCCGAACCACCCCGTGAAACCCGACCCGACCAAACCTAAGACCCGAGGAGTTCTTGTCCACTACCTCAAATGGTTTGCTGGCTGTCTGATCTTCTATGCCTTCTTCACTTCGATCACGGCAGCGGGAAATTCTTGGTTTGTCCTCCTTTTGTTTGTCCTGGCTAATCTGCCGACGATTTTCGATTCGCTGCTATGGCACAGTCAAAAATTGGACATCACCCCCACCGGACGAGCTCTTGGACAGCATGTCAACTTGGTGATGGGTGCCAGTCTGAGAACTGCACCGCTGATTGTCGCTCTTTGCCTTGCTTGGGCTGTATTGGGAGAACCCATGGAAGCCGCAATCGGAGTCACCGCCCCGTGGGTGGCCGTGGCGCTGGCATCACCTCTCATAGCCAACAGTCTGATCGGAGCGGCAGCCAATCAGGGATTAATCAAACTCTGGCAATCGGGAATCAAGATCAGCTCTCGCAAAGCAGCTGCGAATTTCCTCTTGGCTTGCGTTGCTATCGTCTTCCAATTCGCCGTCCTCAGGGAAGTCGCTCATGTCGCATCTCATTCTTATTCAGCCACTGACATCTTTTACCATCTTCTAACGGCTGCTTTGATTATCCCCGTGAGTAGCGGCATCCTCGGCCGTGCCCTCGCGAAGGTTCTGCTGGAATTTGATCGATCCCACAGCAACCAAAAATTCGCCGCTACAGCCGAGCAATCCTCTCGTAGGAGCAGCGCCTTTCTTTTCGCCCCGCTTCAGCTCATCGGGGGCTATCGTTTGGTCAACCGATTCTTCTTGGTCCTTCTCATGATGATCTTCTGTGCCACCAGACTCGGGAAGAACCATCTGCTGTTCTTTCAATTCCTCTGGTTGCTTTGCTTGCTACCGCTGCTCCTGGATTCGCTGCTTCATACGCTTAGGGACACCAGCCCCCAAAGACTCACCGTCCAACTGCACGACCACCAATCACGGATCATGGCAGCTTTCTTGCGCCTGTGTCTGTTTCTAGTCGCTTACCTTCTGCTTCAAGCGTGGATCGCTGCCGTTCTGGATCTCCAATGGCAAACACTTTCGATACTAGCGATCCCCTGGATGGCCTTTCTCTGCATGGCTGCACTCAAAGTCCTCGTGGTTGGAACTCTGGCCTCCCTAGCACCTAACCGCATGCTCTGGGACTTTCTCAAAGCACCTTCCCACTTCTGGCTCGCAGTCGCTTGCATTTCCGCCCTGGCATCGCTCTCCGAATGGGTCTTCGTAGGATCGATCCTATCCGAAGAACTCCGTCCAGCGCTTCCAAATTTGATCCTGAGCTCCTTTGGCTTCGTCTATCTAAGCGCGCTAGCCGGATGCCTCATGGGCCGTGCCTACCACCAGAAGAAAGGCAGTTGGAAATGGAAATGCGGACTCACTGCTAAAACCGAAAGGACCATCAGTCAGCCCAAGCATGCCACTCCTGAGGCACCAGTCACTCAACCGAGTAAATCACTCAATACACCGGCCGTCACCGCTCCAGTCAAACAGCTCAAAACAGGCAGCGTGATGAGCAAGCCCTGCCCTGAGTGCAACTTCAATCTGATGATCTCTGGTATCTCCGTGCGGCGAACCCACCCTTGGGCCAAGTTCCTTACGGAACATCAATTGATCCTAAGCATAGGCTTGGGAGTGGCACTGGTCGTGGCCAACCTCAAGGTCTTCAAATGGGATCCGGCGAATTTCGGAACGAACGATGCCGTGTGGTTGAATGCCCTCTACGTTTTTGTCCCCTTTTTCCTTCTCCGAGGCATACTACTCGCCTTTCCAAAAAGTCGGATCATCGACTGCCCGAAATGCGGATTTCATCGTCAGGAACCAATCGAAAACTAAAATCATCCAATGGCATCCCTCCCCTCATTCCTCAATCAAAGGTGGCACTTCTTTCTGCTAGGCCTTGCTTTGGTTCTGACACTTGGCCTTGTCGGGTATTTTATGGACTCCGAAAGTCTCCAAATTGCCTTGGTCACAGCAGTTCCTTTCCTGTTGGTTCATTTTGTTTTCACCCTCCAGCTTCGACTTTTGGGCTTCAAGGGGCCGAGCAGCCTGCTTCTCCTGATCGGCAACTGTCTCAGACTCTTTTGGATGTTCCCAGTGATCGTTTGGTTCGCATGGAGAGCATTGGTCGACTCGTTCCATGGCTTTTCAATCAATGCTTTTCTCTGGCTGGGCTTTGCGTTGGTGGCATTTCCGATGTGGATTCTTGCTGTCCTCCTGCGCGAAGAAATTCGTCCCTTAAAGCTTAGCCATTGGATTAATCGATGCCTGCGTGCCCCGCGGGGCTACTGGGCCGCCGTCCTGCTTTTGCTCACTAGCGCGGGAGTGGCCTGGGTCCTAGCCACAGCTTACGGCGACCTGGTTGGCATCGAATCTCTCTTGGCAACGACAGTTGGGTCGATACTCCTCGTCTACCTCACCGACCTCACCGCCGTTACATTGGCGAAGAGCTTGAAGAAGCATCCTCAAAAATACGATCTTGAACCGCCTCCAAGCTTCGACCCCAAGGTGCGATCACGTGGTGCCCTGCAATGCCCCAATTGCTCCCAGTCCCTGATAGGCCATAGCAATCGTATCGAATATGAATCCAAATTCGCCAGTTTTCTCGAAGCTCACTACCTGTTCATCAATTTCGGCATCGGACTGGTGCTTATGATCATCACCTACCAGCTGCAGGAGCGAGGAACACTCATTCCAGGCACCCGTCGCCCTCTGAATTTTGCCGACATTTTTCCTGCCCTTTTTCTCCCTTTCGCCTGCTCTTTGCTGCTTCTCCGAATTTTCCCGAAATTCAGGGTCACCAAATGTCCCAAATGCGGATTCACTGAATCTCATCGAATGGACTAAGCGGATACTTCTGAGGCTCATCCGACCCATCCAAGCGAAATGACCCATCGCGGTATTGCATCATCAGCGATTTCGCCTAGGCTGCGCCTTCTGTCATCATGAACTCTGCCAAACGAATCGCCATTGCCGGTGCGACCGG
>CAXIBU010000129.1:0-9145 GCA_964021555.1 uncultured Verrucomicrobiales bacterium
ATCTGCGTCAGGGGGGCGACGATGACTTGATCGACGAAGGGCTGGGGGAAGAGTAGGGGGAGACCAGCGATGAGGCTCGTTAGGGCGAGGGGGCGTTCGAGTTCGGTGGGGAGCTTGAGTTTTTCGAATACGAGCACGAGGCATCCCTGGATAAGAAAGAAGAGGGAGGGAAGTCCGTAATGCGATTGGATGGGCAAGGTGATGGCGACCTCGTGGATGAGTCCTGAGATGAGAAAGGCCAAAATGAGCCGGGTGGGAGGCTTCACTGTGCCCTTCAGGGGGCGGTCAACGAGACGTGAGATCATTTGCGAGTAGGCGAGGTTCCAGCGTCTGCTCCAGAAGTCTGCGAGACTGCGGCTGCGGAGGGGATTTCGGAAGAGGCACTTTGTTGCAATGCCCCGTCGTCTCCAGTAGGCACGGAGCAGGCCAAGTGCGCCAAAATGAAAGGCGAGACTGGTGACCAGAAAGAGTGGTATGACGTGGCTAACGCCGAATTTGCGGAGAAGAATGAGCCCTGAAGTTCCAGCGATCAGACAGGCTGAAGCGTCAATCGCGTCTCTTTTCCATGTTAGGTGGGAGTGGCGGCGACGCCAAGATTCGGGATCCATCCCGACCCATAGAAAGGTGAAGCAGATTCGGTTGAATCCTGGCAGGTGCCTCCCACTGCTACGGCTCCATGATTGGTAGATCCAGAGTTTCATGCCCAGCATGAGAACGGTGCTCAGGAGCAACATCCGCCATAGGGGGGATTGGCCGAGGCTGAGGAAATGCGCGAGGGCAAGGCTGCCTAGAATCGGGATCAAAGGCAGCCAAGCGCGTGCGGAACTCGTGGCTAGAAATGGTGAACCCATAGTGCCCCGAGGTAGGTGATGCTTAGGCAGAAGAACATCAGAACCAGAATCGATTCAGCGATGACATTGAAGCGGTTGGGCGGGATGCAGGTGCGGTCGAAGCAAGTGAACTGAAGAATGATGCGGATGCTCCACCAGAGGCCCATGAAGCTCAGTAAAGCAAGGCCCAGCGGCCCACTCTCCAGTAATGCCGGGGCTGCAAATGCCGAAACTAGCCCGAAGAACAGGTGAGAGCCGAGGATGTAGCCTCCGTAAGTCCAGAAGAGCTGGCGCACGAGTTGGTTGGCGCTGGAAAGTTCTTTGTTCCATCCGAGTTGTTTCGGAATGAAAAAGCTTCCAAGGACCAGGATCAACTGGGCTAAGCCAGCAAGTCGTAGGTAAAGCTCCAGGTTGTTGGTAAACCAATTCATGAGATGGCACAGTGCTCGCCCTCACATTCGAGTTTGGGCATTTTATGAAGCTTGGCAGCGACACGCTTGTCCTTGCTGCGGAAAAAGACCTTGGAAAGTGAGTGTCGATTTGCTGCCAGCACTCGGCAGGTAGTCTCGGCTATGGGGAGAAAGCGGGGGTGGCTCAGCTTGCGTGCCAGCTTGCGGTGCTTCTTGCAGCTCCACAGGCACCAAACCCAAGCCTCAGCGGCGCGATAGATCTCGCTATCATCGGTCCGAACAACCATTGCGCGAGCGGGATCCAGTTCATGGATCCCTGGGAAGATCTGCGAGGCTTCGGATGATTGGTAGGGGATGAAGTCGATCTCAGATCCCCGTTCTTGTTTATTGATCCACTCATGGAAAGTGCAGCACATGCCGCAGCGCCCATCGTAGAACACCTCAACCTTTTTGATGTCGTTGTTTAAGGTCATGGATTCATTTTCACTATTTTCTGAAAGTTGTAAATCATTCTTTTCAGAAAGAAGTGAAAAATTGGGAGTCGTGGATTATTCAGGATTCTAGCTCAGTGGCTATTCCCCGCCTTCCCCGAGATCCTTGTAGCGTGTTAACAGCTTGATCACATCGTTTTGAACCTTGTCACACTCGCTACGAATTTGCTTATCACTGACGGAGATGTAATTGTTTGAGGGATCATTGTAGGCCCAACTTAGACTAATCTTTTGGAAGTAGAATTGCGGGAGGTCAACTCTGCTTTGCATCAGCTCTTCGTAGCGTGCGACCAAGGCTCGGTCGGAATCCGTGTCCGGAATGAATGAGTCAAATTTGTGACTGACGCCTCTTGCGATCAGTTGGTCGTAGAGTTTGCGTGATTGGTCGAGTATTTGTTGATTCTTTCGGCTGGCGATGTGGTAGTCTTCTCCGGAAGTCTTTTCCTTGATGCGGAAGGCGAAGGCGTATTCGGTCAATGTTGCCGGTGCAAAGGGATCTGTGTTTGGCCTCATGCTACGAGTTAGGACCTTCTCATTTCGGCAGACTTCGAGCCAAGAGGTCTTCTTCTTGTAGTTCACTGACCAAGCATCCGGCAGCTGCTCCTGAATCTTCTTCTGAAGTTGGTCGACTGATTCTGATTCCGGTGAGGCTGAGCAAAAAACCGAGAGAGCCAGAGGCAGAAGGCAAAGGATTAGAATTTGGGTGCGCTTCATGAGAAGTTCTTCGAAAGTAACTACTTTCGATATCTGTGGCGAGGCTTTTGAAATGCTGGCATCGTGCACGGAGGACTTGAGCTTGCTCAGGCGGATGCTTCGTGGCATGGGGTCGTGGTATGAAATCGGCTCAGCCTCAATTGGAAGCATCGGGAACGGTGGCGAAGTCTGTCTTTTGGGGCGGCTTGGTTGTGGGATTGGCGTGGACCTTGTTTCGTCTGTTCAGCAATGAAGGCTGCATTTTGGACGACGAGTTCACCCACTATCTGATTTCCCGGAGTGTTTGGGAGAATCCGCAGCGGCTTTTGGATTCGTGGGCGCGCCCTGGTCGTAATTTCATTCACATCTGGGCGGCTTCTTTCGGCCTGACGGCGGCGCGGATTTACACGCTTGGGCTGGCGATGGTCGGCTTCTGGATCACGTATCGGATCGGAAAACGTCTGAATTTGAAGTCTCTCTGGGCGCTGCCAGTGCTTTATCTCTTCCAGGCGTGGTTCCCGGAGCTTTCTTATCCGGTTCTGACCCAGACTCCGTTTTTGCTGATTTGGATCCTTGGGACTTGGTTGGGGATGCGTGGAAACTGGCACTTGGCGGGCGTTTGCTTCGGCTACCTGTCCTTGATCCGACATGAGGGAATCCTCCTGACCGCGATCTGGGGGCTCTGGGTGACTTGTCAGCCGGGTGGCTTGGTCCATTCGTTGCTGCACAAAAAGGGGACTTCTGCTCTAGTTTCAGGGCTACGGCGAGATGCTCTGTATGGAGTGAGCACGGTTTCGGCGATCGTGGTTTACAATTTGGTGAGCAAGTTATGGGTCGGAGGAAAGGCACCGTTTGAGCTGTATTTCGAATCGAAGCCCACGGAGATCTACGGCGATGGCCCGATCTGGCACTATGTTCCTTTGTTGCTCGGAGGTCTGGGGCTTTTCTCGTTCCTGCTCAGTTTCGTCGGTGCATGGGCGATGCGTAAGGAGTGGCGGCAGTGGAGCCTATTGCTGGCGACTTATCCGACCTACTTCATCATGCATTCCTTGATTTACTGGCAGGGGGCGTTTGCTTCCGGGGGGTATTACCATTTCCTGATGCCGATGCTGCCGTTCTTCGCTCTGCTTGGGGTGAAGGCGATTGACTTCTTGGGGGGGATTTCGGCGAAGCGTCGGGTTCAGCGAGTTGCGATTCTCTCAATCCTGATCTTGATCGTGTATCAGGGCTTCCGCATGGACCAGCGGCAGATGAGCTCGATTGATTGGGTGGGGCTAGATCATGACAAGCAGCCGATTGGCTTCCAGTTCATGTCGGATTCGCGAAACTTCGGTGTGATCGCCGGGCCGATCAAGATGGACCGGCGGCAGGCGACGGTGGGGGTGGCCTCGGACTGGGTAAATGAGACCTATCCTGATCGAATTGTCTTTGCTAGCCACATCGTGCACCCGATCAAGCGCGACCTTTTGCAGACCAAAGAGCGCTTGGATTTGGACTGGTCCGGGCCGGAGAATTGGCCGGTAGGCACTTTGTTCATCTGGGATGAGCATTACTCGGAATTCCACGGTGGCATGGAGTGGGAGAGCTTGGAGAAGCGCCCTAACTGGCGCATGATCCGCGCATGGCACCGCACTTACCCTGATGATAGTCAAGAGGGGCCAGCTGGGAAATATCTGGTCGCGGTCTTTGAGAAATTCGAAGAAGCGCCGGACGAGGTCGGTCTACCCGATGGGATGTGAGGTGACTGGATAACAAAAATGCCAGCCCTCGAGGTGAGAGCTGGCATTTGAAGTGAAAGCGAGCGTTCGGATCGCTCGGCGAGCTGGCTGCTTAGTAGCGGTAGTGCTCGGGCTTGTAGGGGCCTTCGACTGGGACGCTGATGTAGTCAGCCTGGGCTTGGGTAAGCTTGGTGAGCTTGGCTCCGACTTTTTCGAGGTGAAGTCGAGCGACTTCTTCGTCGAGGTGCTTGGGCAGGACTTTGACGTCGCCTGGCTTGTAGTTCTCTTTGTTCACCCAGAGGTCGATTTGCGCGAGGGTCTGGTTGGTGAATGAGTTCGACATGACGAAGCTTGGGTGGCCAGTGGCGCAGCCGAGGTTCACGAGGCGTCCTTCAGCGAGCATGTAGATGCTGTTGCCGGCGGGGAAGGTGTATTTGTCGACCTGTGGCTTGATGTTCACCTTGGTGACGTCTTCGCGGGCATCGAGCGGGGCGATCTGGATTTCGTTGTCGAAGTGGCCGATGTTGCAGACGATGGCCTGATCTTTCATCTTCTCCATGTGCTCGAGGCGGATGATGTCGTAGTTGCCAGTGGTGGTGACGTAGATGTCGCCCCAGCCGAGGGTGTCTTCAATGGTGAGAACGCGGAAACCTTCCATGGCGGCCTGGAGAGCGCAGATGGGGTCGACCTCGGTGACGACGACCTGAGCACCTTGGGCGCGGAGGGCCTGGGCGCAGCCTTTGCCAACGTCGCCGTAGCCACAAACGACCCCGACTTTGCCAGAGATCATGACGTCGGTGGCTCGCTTGATGCCATCGACGAGAGATTCACGACAGCCGTAGAGGTTGTCGAATTTTGATTTGGTAACGGAATCGTTGACGTTGATGGCTGGGACGAGGAGCTTGCCCTCTTTGGCCATTTGGTAGAGACGATGGACGCCAGTGGTGGTTTCTTCTGAGACGCCCTTCCAGTCGGCGACGATCTTGGCAAAAATGCCGGGCTGTTCTTTGCCGACCTTGCGAAGGAGGTCTTTGATGACCTGCTCTTCCTTGCTCTCGGATGGGGTATCGATCCAAGTGGAACCGTTCTCCATTTCGTAGCCTTTGTGGATGAGGAGAGTGGCATCACCACCGTCATCAACGATGAGCTCTGGGCCGAGACCGTCAGGGTTGACGATGGCCTTCCAGGTGCACCACCAATACTCTTCGAGGGTCTCGCCTTTCCAAGCGAAGACTGGAACGCCCGAGGCGGCGATGGCGGCAGCGGCGTGATCCTGAGTGGAGAAGATATTGCAGGAAACCCAGCGCACTTCGGCGCCGAGCTCGACCAAGGTTTCGATGAGAACCGCGGTCTGGATGGTCATGTGCAGGGAGCCCATGATGCGGACGCCTTGCAGTGGTTTTTCAGGTCCGTATTTTTCACGGGTGGCCATGAGGCCGGGCATTTCGTGCTCGGCGATGTCGATTTCCTTGCGGCCGTAATCGGCGAGGGAGATGTCAGCTACTTTGTAGTCTTGCATGATGATAATTTGGGTAGAATTCGATGGGTTAGAGGGCGGCTTTCAGAGCCTCGATCTTGGAAACGTCTTCCCAAGGTAGACCAGCGTCTTCTCGGCCGAAGTGGCCGTAATTGGTAGTCTTGCTGTAAATGGGGCGGATGAGGTCGAGCTGAGAAATGATGTCGGCGGGTTTGAAAGAGAATACCTCTTTAACGGCGGCCTCAATCTTCTGCTCGGCGACTTTGGCGGTGCCAAAGGAATCGATACTGATGCTCACGGGGCGTGGGTGGCCGATGGCGTAGGCGACCTGGATTTCGCATTTCTCGGCGAGGCCCGCGGCGACGATGTGCTTGGCAACCCAGCGGCACATGTAAGCGGCGGAGCGATCGACTTTGGAGGGATCTTTGCCCGAAAAGGCACCGCCACCGTGACGACCCATGCCGCCGTAGGTATCAACGATGATCTTACGCCCGGTCAGGCCGCAATCGCCGACGGGGCCGCCGATGACGAATTTGCCCGTGGGGTTGATGAGAATCTCAGTATTGGCGGTGATCAGTTCCTGGGGCAGGACTTTTTTGATTACAAGCTCGTTCATCGCCTCCTTGATCTCGGAATGTTCGATGCCCTCGGCGTGCATGGTTGAGATGACAACGGCGGTGATTTCCTTGACCTGACCGTCTTCGTAACGGCAGGAAACCTGGGTTTTGGAGTCAGGGCGCAGCCAGGCGACCTCGCCGGACTTGCGCAGGCGCGTCACTTCCTGACCCAATTGGTGGGAGTAGGTGACGGGAGCGGGCATCAGTTGAGGGGTCTCGTTGGTGGCGTAGCCGAACATCAGGCCTTGGTCACCCGCGCCTTGCTCGGCGGTGTCCTTGCCAGCAAATTCGCCTTCATCGACGCCCTGAGCGATGTCCTGAGACTGCTGGCCAAGCGCATTGAGAAAGACGAAGCGGTCCGCGTGAAATTCGCAGTCATCGTGGATGTAGCCGATTTCCTTGATCGCCTCGTGGACGGCGGTTTGGTAATTAAATTTGGAGTCGGTGGTGATCTCACCGGCCAGAACGACGAGATTGTCCTTCACCAGGGTCTCACAGGCGACACGGCTATTCGGGTCACCGATGAGGCATTGATCTAGGATGTAGTCGCTGATGGTATCACAGACTTTGTCTGGATGGCCCTCGGTGACTGACTCGGAGGAAAAAATAAAGTTGCTACTCATGTTTTGATATCGTCAAATCTTGATGCGTTGATACCACCGCTTATTATGCCGTCAATCTTAAAGTCTCTCAAGCTCCTCAGTGACCCGACGCGTCTTCGTCTGGTGAATTTGCTCCACCACGAGCGATTAAGCGTGGCGGACCTGCAAGAACTCCTCGGAATGGCGCAAAGTCGGATCTCGACGCAGCTATCGCAATTAAAGGGTGAAGGGCTGGTGAATGATGAGCGCTCGGGGAAGCATAACATCTACGAGCTCAAGTTGACGGGGGAGCTGCTGCAATTGGCGAGAAGTGCTGGAGCGGAGCTTCCGGAAACGACTAATGACCTCAAGGCGCTGCGCCACTTCCAGCGCAAGCGGAAGGACCGGGCGCGGGCGTATTTCGATGAGTTGGCGGGAAAATTCGGCAAAGCCTACGTGCCGGGGCGCTCGTGGAAGGGACTGGCCGAGGGACTGCTCAAGTTGCACCGATACGGGGTGGTCGTGGATCTCGGGGCGGGTGAAGGGACTTTAGCTCAATTGATGGCCTCTCGGGCGGAGCAGGTGATCGCAGTTGATCATTCGGAGGAGATGGTGAAATTCGGTCAGGACCTGGCCAAACGGCATGAGCTGAAAAATTTGGAATTCCGCCAGGGTGATATCGAAGATCCTCCGATCAAACCTGAAACCGTCGATCTGGCCTGTCTGAGCCAAGCGCTACACCACGCTCAGTCCCCAGAGCGCGCACTGCGAGCGGCCTATGCCATGCTCAAGCCTGGCGGACAATTGATGGTTCTCGATCTGGTGCAGCATCAGTTTGAAGAGGCTCGTGAACTCTACGCTGACGTTTGGCTGGGGTTTTCTGAGGCGGAATTGGCTGAAATGATGGAGGCCGTAGGGTTCACCGAGGTATCGACGGCGGTGGTCGATCGAGAGGAAGAGGCTCCGCATTTTCAGACGCTGTTGGCAACTGGAGTTAGATCTCAGGGTGCGTGATTTCGTAAGAAATTAAAGCTTTGTGCTTTTGAATTGAGTGAAATCGTAAGTATGCTGGAGAGCGTATGATGCTGAACTACCCCCGCTTTTTGTTGTTTCTAGGTGCCGCTTGGTTGAGTCTCCCTTTTCCAGTCGCGGCGGCTGATAAAGAGATTCCCATAGCTGATATCGTTAAAGTTTTTGCTGCGAATTTCGAGGCATCCGAAAAAGTGCATGGCGAACGCAGTTCGAAGTGGAAGGCAGAGGAAAAGCAGGCGGCTGATGCCGAGGCGAAGGCATGGGCCAAGGAACAGCTTCGAGTGGAATCGATCCGTCACTTGCGAATGAGCATGCTTCTGTTGGAGGACTTGAATTTGTTGCTTTCGGAGCCGCTCGACCTAGAGGCTGGGGACGCAATCAAGGGGATGTCTCGGACTGATGTCAGGAAGTTGGAGAAACTGCGAAATGACATTCTTGAGGAAGAGCAGGAGCGTATTTTTGATGCCTACAATGACAAGAAGGATTGGCACGCTGACGAGCGCATGGCGGAGTCTATCTTTAAGAACGAGATCCGTTTGGATCGTGTTTTCGAGAAAAAGGCCCGGGATTTTCTCAAAAAGCAGGCTTCATTGAAGAAACAGCTGGCTGCAGCCTATAAGGAAAAGAAGCGCGATGAGCGTAAGATAAACGAGATTAGGGCAGCGCTCGTAGAACTCAAAGGGTCGATTAATGAAGTGCACCGCTATGTGTTTGGCTATGCCCTCGGCGAAGGCTTCGAGATCAAAAGCAAGCCTGGTCCGGACGATGCCACTCGGGCCTTGCAAGGGCGGATGGAAGAGACGATCCGCGAACAAGGGACTGTCTTGAGAGCCGATTTTATTGGGGTGGATGTGGCCGAGCTACGCGAGGGCACGATTGGTAATCTGACGGTCAGCAGTAGCAATCTTGGAGTGGTGCTCGATGTCTCCGGCAGCATGACCGATTTCATCCCCGATCTGAAGGAGGAGATTGCTGAGACTTTTTCGGATGCGAACTATCGGGAAGTTGGCAACTGTGCGCTGCTTGGCAAATGGTTCTACGATACCAGCACTCCGATCAATACCGGGAAAACGGCACCATGGACCTGCAACGAGGGCATGCTGAGGATTGAAGATCTGGTCGTGATCGGCGGAGTGGATGCTCTCTACTGGTTCTGTGACCTGAGAGATCCGATTGAGTTTGCAGCGATGCGTCGCTTGCGCAAGCTTCTGCGACGCGGGGGCTGTTCCTTTTACGTGAAGTCGACAGGCAATCGGCCGGAGCGCGAATTTGCCCATCTGATCACGGACTCTTGAT
>CAXIBU010000130.1:0-9113 GCA_964021555.1 uncultured Verrucomicrobiales bacterium
GGATCCACCAAATGGTAGCTGGGCTTCCCATCCTCCCGGGAAACGTGAACGGAAGATCCGTCAATGTAGCCAATATGAACTCCAGCTTGGTGTAGGCGGTCCAGCCCCTTCAAGAGCTCACCCGCACAGCGCTCAAGCTCCTCTTTCGAGAGCCCACCGTCGTCTAGGCTTTTGTTTAAATTCGCTCCTTCCAGAAGCTCGGACACCAAAAAGATGCCATCTTCGTCTTTGCCCGCATCAAGGATCTCCATAATCCCACTTCCTTTGAGACCGATGATTTTTCTAGCGAGATCTAACAGAGCCTGCTCTTCCTTCTCATTGAGCTGATATTCACCCTTTCGATCAAAGAACCGACGCACCGCCACTTCCTTACCGGCTTCAGTATCGTCGGCCAGATAAACACCTCCCAAGTGTCCCTTGCCGATTAGTTTCTTAACCCGATATCTATCCGAATTTGTTTCTGTATCGATAACACCCACATCTCTACTCATAGAGAAGAGTTTAGACGGGGTCAACCTTCCGTGTCTGACAAAAAAGCCTGAACCAAGCTCCCTCAAAGACCTTTTAGTAAATCCGGACGATTTTGCTGCGTTCTTTCGAGCGCTTTTGCCTGTTTCCATTCGGCAATTTTCGCCTGATGTCCCGACAACAAAATCTCGGGGACTTTCATCCCCTTGTAGTCAGCTGGCTTGGTGTAAGCAGGAGCCTCGAGAAGCCCGTTAGAGAAGCTTTCCTCCCTTGCCGAGCGCTCATCACCGAGAACTTCAGGAATCAATCTTACTACCGCATCAACCAAGACCGCTGCGGCTAATGCGCCATTGGTCAGAATGTAGTCACCAATCGACCATTCCTCATCGACGAGTTCGTCAATCACCCGGTGATCGACGCCTTCATAGTGGCCGCAGATAATAATCAAATGCGAGGCCTCGCTGGCTATCGTCTCAGCAGCGGCCTGATCGAAGGTCCGGCCTTGTGGCGTCATTAAGATGACCTTGGTCCCCTCGCCTCTCAGGTCTTCAACTGCATTGAAAATGGGTTCGGGTTTCAGGAGCATTCCTTGTCCGCCACCACACAAGTAGTCGTCTGTTTTCCTGTGCTTACCTTCAGCATACTGGCGCAGGTCGATTCCATTCACTTCGACCCTCCCTGCCTCTTGGGCACGCTTGATCATGCTAGCATTCAAGGGGCCTAGCGCGATCTCAGGGAACAATGTGATGATATCAATCTTCATGCTACGTCAAAGTTACTTCGCCCAGATCCATTCAATCGGCGTCTCGATATCCGGGTGCAAGCTATGGTGGACCGGGCACCCTTTAGCACCGGCAACGAGGCGCTTGGCCTCAGGATGATCTTCGGGGATGGGTAGGTAGATCTTCAGCTCGACTTTGATGATCCGGCGCGGCGAATCGCTCGACATGTATTTCGCGGTCTCGACTTTCAATCCCTCCAAATTGATACCCTGCCGCTCCGCCACGATCCCCATAATCGTGCACATGCAGCTACCCAAAGCGGTTGCCACGAGGTCTGTGGGAGAAAATGCCTCGCCCTTGCCGTTGTTGTCCTTTGGAGCATCCGTCAAGATGACATTTCCTGAGGGCTCATGAATTGCCTGCGTGCGGAATCCTGGTTCGTAAGTAATTGATGATTTTACCATGGTCTAGTTTGGGCTTGGGTCTGAGAAAGCATCCGGATTCTTAGCGAGGACCACGCGAAATCCGATATCTGGTTCCCGCGCATCCTCTCTCGGAATGTGGCGATGGCCAAGGTCGAATGACAATGGCCGATAGTCAAGAAAGCCACCACCGCGGGCGAATTTGCTATTTTTCAAACCACCTGTGCCGCCATACGAATCAGCAATCCACTCCTGGACGTTCCCTGCGAGGTCGTGGAAGCCCAGTTCATTTGCGGGGAAAGATCCTACGGGCGCGGTATAGGTGTAGCCATCCTGATAGTTCGGTATCGTCTGCGCGGCCATCACACCAGGAATTGCGGCGGCGGACTCATCGGCGAAATTACCAACCGGCACTTCGATCAAAGTCGGCGGCCATTCGGTCCCCCAGGGGTAGCGCTCACGCCGACCGTGACGTTCCCTTGGGCTGTCGCGCTTCTCTTCAAGTCCATTGATCAAGCTCCACTCTTCATCTGTCGGCAATCGGTAATGGTGCAGTTTATTGATTCGTTCCTCGGCCTGCTCTTTTGCCGTCAGCCAGCGGCAAAATTCGACGGCCTCAGAATGAGTCACCATACTCACTGGTTCGGCGCCCTTCTTTTCGAAATTCGTCTTTTGCTTCTCAGGTAGCCCGCTAGCCTTCAGGTAGGCCTCAAAATCAGACACGCGGGTTTCGAATTTCGAGATCAGCAAGCTATCGCCAAGAGGAAGCAGGCTCATGCCCAAACTATTGTTCCAAGGCCGCCCGAATTTCGCCGAGTTATTCGGCTCCATGGTAATAGTCTTTTCATATTTTTGCCCCGCCTCGAGATCGACTTGCAACTGGACCTTCTTATAGCCCGCCAAGCTCAACTCGTAGACATGCTGACCGGGCTCGACCTGATCTTGAACGAAGGTCGGATTAGCAAAGGCAATTAAGAAACCGTCCTTGAACACCGCTGCTCCTTCAGGCTCGACCCTTAAGGCCACACTCGCCCACAAGATCTCCTCTACTCGAACGCGATAGAGAGCACGCTTCGCTTCTACCGCCGCCGCAGGCAGTTGATCAGTCGACGTGCGATCGTCGGGAACAGCCTTCACCTTAAAATCAGAGGAGAGGTTGCCTCTCTCAATCCCCTGCGTGCGCAACCACCGTGCATAGTCGGTGGCCTCCTGTTCCGTCAGTAGGACCCCGTCATACGCTTGACCAACCTCACTCAGCTTGAAGGTAGGTGGCATCGTCCCGGCCTCTTGAGTTTTCATAAATTCGCCAAAAGCCTCAGCAGAAATGGCTCGATCACTCAGGTGAAATTCGCCCTTCGGCGTGTAATTGAGGCCCAAACTATCCGTCCACGCCAGATCTCGCTGCGGCGGTGAGAACCTGACCAGTTCTTCGTAAATATCCAGCCCCTCCTCGGTGACTACAAGCGGCTCGCTCACTTCTGTTCGATAGCCTGGAATCGAAAAACGGATTTGCAATTTTGTCCCCACCTCGAGCTCAAAAGGCTCCGCCGCCTCGCGGACTTCCCGTCCGTATCGATCGACAATAGGCGTCCCGTCCGCGAGCGAAATCGCGGCAAAGGGGGGGGATGAAACGACAATGACTTGAGCAAATTCCGGCTCTGGCTCCGGAATTTCGACTTTGTCCGCAGAGGGGTTGTTCGGATTTGTCGACGACCCAGTCCCCATAGACAATGGGTCATCCTTGAGCAAATCGGGCAATAGGAAGATCGAAACAACCAATAAGGCTGCCATGGTCAGAACGGCTAAGGCCTTGCCTATAGAAAGATTGCCACTCTTCCGAGATCGGGGCCGACGCCCCTCTTTAAGTGCTCGCAGGGCTTCCGAGAGCTCGGCTCCGGTCTCTATTCCACGTTCCTCCATCCGTGGCTCACAAACCTCACAGATCACCGAATTCAGCTTGCGCCACTGGGACAGATTATCGCCCTCGGGCAATTCATCCGGCAGCTCGGGAAATTGCATGCGATCCAGACCAGTCGCCAGCTCGTATAGAACCTTGCCCAAACTGTAAATATCAGCACCAGCCGAGCCGGGCCCTTCAGGTGGGACGAATCCTTCCGTCCCGACGAAGGTTCGCTGATCTCTAGCTGCCACCAGCCCAAGATCCGCCAGCTTGGCACGCCCTTCCACGAAGATAATGTTCGCCGGCTTAACGTCGCGGTGCGCCAGACCTGCATCGTGCAAATGCTGGAGGCCCTCAGCCAGAGAGATCCCAATGTCCAGCACCTCATCGACGGGCATGCAGACCCGGTCGCCATTCGGCAGTGCTTCGGTTCGTAGGGTCCTTGGTTCATACTCGACCGCATTGATCGCCTGACCCTGTCGGACGTCGTCGCCCAGCTCCATCACGTAGTAATAAAGAGGCTCTGGCTGGCTAGTCCGACCTACGTGAAGGATCTGCACTAGCGACGGGTGGTCGCGAGAAATCGGCTCATATCTTAGGATCCCGTCAAATTCGCGCTCGAAAGTCCGCTCGTCGTCGAAGTCCTCACGACACACGACTTTCACCGCACGCCAAGCCCCCGTCACCGAACGGGCCAGCCAGACTTCGCCATAAGCCCCGCTGCCGATCTTACGAAGCACCTCGTGATCGGGGACCTTCGGTGCTTCCCTCGGCTCAGTCCGCATCCTCTTCCAGCTTAGCTAGTTCCTTCTTCAGCACTGCCCCTACCCGGTGCTTCGCCAAATAGACCTGTGCCATGCTGACTCCCAATCGTTCAGTGACTCGGCTAGCCTCCCACTGCTTGACCACGTAGTAATGGAAGATCTGATATTGCTTCGGCGAGACAAGCTTCTTCACCCGCGCCAGGGCGGCATCCGCGATGTTGTTCTTCCATTCGACATCCCACAAGCGCTCGAGAACATCCGCCTTTGGATCTTCCATCCGCTCGATGACCGAGACGGTCTGATCCTCAATCTGCCATTCAGGGGTCGCCATCGCGGTATCCTTCTTGCGCTTGCGAAACTGATCCGAAATGCGCCAACGCGTCATGTTCATCAACCAGGTTTTGAAGCTACCCTGCTCCGGATCGTAGAGATTCTTTTTGCTCTGCTTGGCAATCGACAAAATCGTCTCCTGCACGACATCGAAGGCCTCATCGGGGCGCAGGCCACTCTTGATGCCTACCGAATAGATCAAGCGCCAGTAGGTCTGATAAAATTCATCCCAAGTCCGCTGATCCTCCCAATTGTCCAGCCGAGCGATCAGGCTCTTTCGCGTCCTGTCATAGGCTGGGCGGAGCTTGGCGTCTTTTGGTGCATTGGGATCAGTGGACATCGAGTTCTCTATACCACGCGACTAGCAGTAAGTCTTTCCAGAAATCTTGTAATTCTTACGAAATGACTCAATCCATTCGCTGTTCGCCAGCAGAGCGGTTAGAGAAGCTCCAATTGAGCCTCATTTTTCGGGTCTACAAAGCGCACGCCTGCACCGATCAAGCGCACCGCCTTTCCTTCGCCCCGCCCCCACGCTTCGGTAAGCAGCTCATCATAAATTGATCGCTCAATCGTCGAATTTGCCCGCTCCGCTGTCGTCCGCGTAAAGTCTTCGAATTTCATCTTCACCACCAAAGAGCGAATTTCACGATCCGAGTGCTTGGCAGCAAGGCTCACCTGAATTTCGTCAATGAGACTGGTGAGTCGCCTGCGCAAGGTATCCAATGATCCGATGTTCTCCCGAAAAGTCGTCTCCGAGCTCAGCGATTTGCGAATCCGGTTCGGCTTAACCTCACGGTGATCAATCCCGCGGATCTGATCGTAAAGTTCCACCCCGAAACGCCCGAACTGGTCAGCCATCTCGAACTTGCTCAGCGCGAGAAGGTCGCCACAAGTGACAAATCCTCGCTTGGTGAGCTTCTCCGCGCCCTTTTTGCCAACGCCCCAGAGCTTGCCCACTGGAAGAGCGGCCATGAAATCGGCGCACTCGTCCGCGCGCACTTCGAATTGCCCGTTCGGCTTATGCCAGTCGCTGGCAATCTTTGCGATCAGCTTGTTTGGAGCAATCCCCGCCGAGGCAGTCAATCCGGTTTCTTCCTCAATCTGACTCCGAATTTCGCGCGCCAAAGTCGCCGCCGAAGTTTTCCAATGCGACAGGTCGAGGTAGGCCTCGTCGAGCGATAAGGGCTCGATTTTGTCTGTGAACCGACCAAAGATCGCCCGAATCTTGGCCGATTCCGCTCGATAGACGTCGAAGCGCACCGGCATCAGGATGATTTGCGGGCAGAGCTGCTTGGCCTTGAATACTGGCATGGCAGAGCGACAGCCGTATTCGCGAGCCTTGTAGTTGGCCGTCGTCAGCACTCCACGTCCCGAACTACCACCTACGCCGACCGGCTTACCCCTCAGCTCCGGGTGATCTCGTTCCTCAATCGCAGCGTAAAAACAGTCCAGATCCACATGAACGATCTTTCGCTGGTCTTGATGACTTGCGCTATCGCCATTCATTGCTTATCGGTTCCCTGCATGATTAAGAAATTCTTCACTCTAATGACAGCAGTGGCTCTCTTGCCACTGAGCGCCTGCGCCCAAGAAAAGGACGCTGCTAAAAGCAACATCAAGGACATCGACATTGTCGTCAAGACCAGCAAGGGCGATATCGAAGCCACTCTCTACGCCTCCAAGACGCCAATCACCGTCGCCAACTACTTGAACTTGGCCAAGCGTGGCTACTACGATGGACTGACCTTCCACCGCGTCATCCCGAATTTTATGATCCAAGGTGGTGATCCAGATGGCCGCGGCACCGGCGGCCCAGGCTACCGCTTTGGCGATGAGATCGTTGACGACCTCAAGCACACAGGCCCTGGGATCTTCTCCATGGCCAATGCTGGCCCGGGCACCAATGGCTCACAGTTCTTCATCACCCACAAGGCGACCGATTGGCTCGACGGCAAGCACACCGTCTTCGGCAAGGTCACCAAAGGCCAGGAAGTTGTCGATGCCATCCGCGCAGGCGACACCATCAAGACCATTGAAGTCAAAGGCAGCACCGATGCCCTCTTCGAGTCCCAGAAAAAGCAGCTCGCTGAGTGGAATGCCGTCCTCGACGTCAAATACCCTAAAAAGTAAGCACCTCGCTTAACCTTTCCGGCCCGCGCAGCACCTTCCTTGGTTGCAGCGCGGGCCGATTTGCTTAGAATTCGCCGTCCCAAACAAGCCTCATGTCCGCCATTCCCGTCACTGTCCCCTTTAATAGCGAAGAGATGCGCCGCGCGGCGACCCTGCATTTCGATCAGAACTTTAAGAAGAAATGGCGGGCAACTAAGGCCTTTTCCGTGCTGACCCTTCTATTCGGGATTTTCACCATCCGCTACGAAGTTCTGCCACTCTCCGCCTTTCTCATCGCTGCGGGTATCTTGGGGCTATTCATCCGCAAGCTCTACATCAAACGCTGCATCACAGCTGGCGAAAAGTCTCCCTACTTCGGCGAAGAGCAGATCTGGACCTTTTACGATCAGCACTTGCACATCCAGCGCCCCGGCCAAGAGTCCAAGCTCGGCTTTGAAAAGATCGTCAATTGTCTCCATGACGAGCATGGTCTGCTCCTCTACACCACTCCGAGCAGCTTCTTCTGGCTGCCTGTCTCCGGCTTTCCCTCGGAAGAAGCCTTTACGGAAGCCATCGAACGATGCGAGACTAAGCTAGTTCCCAGCTAAAATTCGAGCCCCTCTGCCGCGCCGCCATGTCACCCAAGACCCGACACTTCACCAATGCCCTCGTCTGCGCGGCTAAGACTTGGTGGAAAAAAGGTCATGCGGATTCCGCTGCCGCGCTGGCATTTTACTCAGTCTTTTCTCTCGTCCCCCTCCTCCTCTTATCGATCCAAGTCGCCTCTTTGGTCATCGATGCGAAGTTGGCCAACCAAGAACTGCAAGAAAGGATCGCCTTCTACGCTGGCAATGAAATTGCGGAATACGTCGCTAAGCTCATCGAAAACAACAGCGAGCCCCTAAGCTTCAGCCTTGCCTCGGCTTTCTCACTCATCGTCATTTTCGTCACCTCCTCACGGGTCGTATCCAAATTGCGCGACACCTTAAACGGTATTTTCGGCATGACTAAAGGCCGTCGCAAGCGGGCCATTATCTTAAATACCGTGCTAGGCCGCCTGCTCTCCGTCGCCCTCGTTAGCAGCATCGGGGTCATTATCGCGGTCTCCGCCATGGCAAGCGTCGCCTTTGAGAGCATCTCGAATTTCCTCGCAGATCAGTTTCCCAATATCCCATGGGCGTCTTTCCAGCTCGGCATCCTTTTTAAATCAGTCATCGCCTTCCTGCTAGTCGCTGTCCTCTTGAGCCTGACTTTCCGCTGGCTTCCTAGAAATCCCCCCAAAAGCCGCTACGCTCTCATCGGAGCATGCGTTGCTTCGGTCGGCTTCATGACTCTGGAACGAGCACTCTCCCTCTACTTCAAGTTTGCCAGCTTCGGCGGTGCCTTTTCCGGAGCGATAACCCTAATCCTCCTTCTCTTCTGGATTTACTGCGCCATGCAGATCGTCCTCTATGGAGCAGAAGTTACTCGCGCCCTGCGTGACAGCGAGGAATCACTGGTGACTAGTGAGCAGTAGGAGGGCCCCTGCTTTTCGGTCCTTTCGAAATTATCGTGGTCGAAGCCGTTTCATCCACCCGAGCCAAGCAGTTCGCCCACTGACACCTCGTTGAGATCATCGCAAACTCGCCAGGCCCCCTCCTGCTTGAGCGTGTGGCCGTCAACCCCACCACTGGTCACTGCCAGACACCTCGCACCAATCGCTGCGGCACATTGAACATCGCGCGCAGTGTCCCCAATGACTAGGACCTCTTCCCCGGCGAACTGCCGACCCGTGCGGGCAAAGCTGCGCGCCAACGCGATCGGACCGAGTTCGTTGCGATCGTGGTGGTCGTCACCATAGGCCCCACTTGCGTGATCAAGCTCGTGCCAGATATCATAATGATCGAGCTTCGCCTCCGCGCCCAACTTCGCATTTCCTGTCAGCAGGCTCTGGTGCGCTCCCCCCGCCTGCTCGACCCGTCGCAACAACTCCAGTGCCCCGGGAAACAAAGTTCCAGTGAAATCCTCATGATTCATTCCAACCTTCAACCGATTCACGTAGCTGCCAATAAATTCGTCGAATTCCTCAGAGCTCAGGGGATCTCGGCCAAAGTGATCGGTCAGCTGGCGCAACAGACCAGAATCCGTCGCCCCCCCGAAGCGTAGCTCTGGCAGATCGGACTTGAAATATTCACGAGCCGTCTGACGAAAAGCATCCGGCCCCGTGCCGTTAGTGTTGAGCAAGGTCCCATCGATATCCCAAAGAATCAGCATGGTTTATCCCTCGCCCCAAAGCTTCATCAGCACAAACGAAAACACCGCATTCTCTGGCATACCCAGTCCGCAACACACCCCCTACAAGTCTCCACCAAGTCCCCGCCCACCCGCCAAACACAGCGCCAACATCAATACCGACTAG
>CAXIBU010000131.1:0-8942 GCA_964021555.1 uncultured Verrucomicrobiales bacterium
TTTGGATCCAGGGCGTCGCGCAGGCCGTCGCCGACGAAGTTTAGGGCCAAGAGTGTGAGGGAGAAGATGAGTGATGGATAGATGAGGAGGCCTGGGTGGACTTCCATCCGGTCGGCACCTTCTTTGATCAGAATGCCCCAGGAGGCATTTGGCGGCTGGACGCCTAGGTTGAGGAACGAGAGCGTGGCTTCGAAAAGCATGATCCCGGGGATGGTCAGGGTCGTGTAGACGATTACCGGGCCGAGGCAGTTGGGCAAGATGTGACGGGTCAGGATGCGGAAAGAAGAAAGCCCGAGCGAATGAGCCGCTTCCACAAATTCGAGGCTGCTCACGTTCATCACCTGAGCGCGAACGATCCGGGCCATGTTCAACCAGCCCAAGGCACCAATTGCCACAAACAGCGGGACCAGTGAGGTGAAGCGGTAGATCGAGGTGCGCTCGACCTCGATGCCAATGGCTTTGAGGAATCCTTGCGTGTTCGTCGTCCAAGCCTCGGTATAGGTTGTGACCCAGAGCGAGAATAAAATCACCATCACAAGGAAAGGCAGCGCGTAGAGAACATCGACGATGCGCATGCCGAATGAGTCGAGGCGTCCGCCGAAATATCCGGTCACCGAACCATAAATAAGGCCGATGAAGGTCGAGACAGCAGTGGCTACAATCGCAACCAAAAGCGAGATCTGCCCCCCGTCCAAGATCCGCGAAAAGATGTCGCGGCCGAGGTGGTCGGTGCCCAGCCAATTCTCGGCTGAAGGCGCAGCCTGCCGGTTATCGAGGTTGATCATATTGGGCTCGGGTAGGTCGATCAGGAACGGAACGGCAAAACAGGCGATGAAGACTAGCCCAAGGAAAACCGCGCTAATGACGGCTGATCGGTTTTTGCGCAGGCGTAACCAGGCCTCATTCCAAAGTGAATTTGAAGACATCAGTTGAGTGAAGTTATGAGTTTTTGGAGCGGGTTTGAGGGACGAGCCAGAGCTGGATCAGATCGACGGCCAAGTTGGCAATAACGATCAAGGTGCCGAAAAGCACGACCAGACCGAGCAAGAGCCCGTAGTCGCGGTCACCAGGTGCGGTGACGAAAAATTGTCCCATGCCGGGAATTTGGAAAATCGTCTCGACCACGAAGGAGCCAGAAATGATCCCCGCAAAGGCGGGCCCGAGGTAGGCCACCACTGGCACCAGTCCACCGCGCAAGGTGTGGCGCCACAGGATGCGGCCCATTGGGACACCCTTAGCCTTTGCCGTGCGGATAAAGTCGCTGCTCAGCACGTCGAGCATTCCGGAGCGAGTGAGACGGGCAATGTAAGCAGCAACAGGTGCGGCGAGCGTGATGGAGGGAAGAATGATATCCGTCGGGCGGACCCACCCGGCGACACTCAGGAAGGACAGGTTCAAGCCCAGCCAGCTGGCCAGAATAGGACCGATGACAAAGGTCGGGACACAAATTCCCACCATGGCGAGGAGCATCGCCATGAAATCGGCTGGCGAATTTCGCTTAACTGCAGCGAGCACACCGGCGGGAATCCCAACCAAAATGGCGAGAAACATGGCAACCAGACCTAAGCTCAAAGAGACAGGAAATGACTGGGCGATGATCTCGCTCGCTTGGCGGTTCTTGCGTTTGAAGCTCGGACCAAAATCGCCGACCAGGGCATTTTTGAGCGTATTGCCATACTGCACGTAGAGCGGCTGATCGAAGCCATATTTGGCCTTCAACTGAGCCTCGATGTGCTCGGGAACCTTCTTGTCGCTCGTATACGGATTACCAGGCAATGCCCGGACCAAGAAGAAGGTCAGAGTAAAAAGGACAAACAGGACAACGATCCCTTGGAGGAGTCGGCTAACAATAATTTTAAGCATGAGATCGGTCTAGTCTCGGTTTTGAGGGTCAAGCGTAATGGTCTTGTATGGATGATTATCCAGAGCCAGCGGATACCAGCCTTCGACGGCGGGCCTTTGCAAGTAGTTGCGAGCATACCACCCGATCGGGATGACCGCGTAGTCTTCCATGAAGATGGTCTCCGCCTCGCGAAGAATGTCCAAGCGCTTGGCAGCATCAGGCTCGTGGCCGGCGCGGTCGAGAGTGGCTTCGAATTTCTCACTGGACCAGCCCGTGTTGTTGTTGCCGCCGTCCTTGATCCACATCATAAGGAAAGTCGTAGGATCAAGGTAATCACCGATCCAGCCGCCCAAGGAGATATCGTAATCCATCTCTTGCATGGAGGTGAGGTAACTGGCCCACTCCTGATTGCTCACTTGCACTTCTATGCCGAGGGTATCTTTCCACATGGCCTGTAGTGCCTCGCACATGGTCTTGGAGCCTTCCTTGTCAGTGGCGAGGATCTTGATCGGGCCCAGCCCCTGCCCATTTTCATAGCCAGCTTCTTTGAGCAGGGCCTTGGCTCGCTCGGGATCAAATTCGAGGATCTTCGGTGGCACGTAATCTCCTAAGGGCGGCGTGACCGACGTCGCTGGCGTGTAACCGAGAAGCAGGTATTTGGTCAGCCGCTCGCGATCTACGGCCAAATTCAAAGCCTGCCGGACCTTGGCATTTTCCAAAACTCCGCGCTCAACATTGATGCGCATGAACAAGCTTCCCACATAAGGTTCCTGCCTCAACCATTGCGGGTTCTCCTCGCTCACCCGGTCAATCAGCTCATTGGGCAAGGAATAAGTAGTGTGCAGCTGGCCATTCAAGAATGCGCGGAACTCGGTGTAAGGATTCCCGATAGGCAGGAACTTAACCCCGTTCAGCCAGACATTGTCCTTGTCCCAGTAGGTCTCGCTCTTTTCCGTCAGAATGTAGCTGTTGAATTTCCACTCTTTAAGTGTGAATGGGCCGTTACCTACGAAGCCTTCGACGGTGGTCCAGCGGCTGCCTTGAAAGGTCATTTTCGCTTCGCGGGTCTCGCCCTCACCGTATCTCATGATCACGTGGGGCGGCACGGGAAACCAGGTGTAGTGACGCGTGACCGAGGGGAGGTAGGGCACCGATTCCTTGCACTTAATCACTAAGGTGTGAGGATCCGGCGCGCGAACACCGACTTTCGCTTGGCCCCAGAGCGGAGGCTTACCGCTGGTGTGATATCCGATCAGACGATCCAAGATCAAATTCCGGTTCTCATCCGTCAACCACTCGGGAAACTCGAAGAGCTCATTTGGCGCATTCTTAACAGCCCTTAAGTCCTCCTCGCTTAACTTGTCCAAGCCCATCGAGAGATTGAGTTTCTTTTGCTCATCCTTCGTGAGCGCTTCGTCATCCTTCTCCTTTTCCTCAATTTTTTCTACCTCGAGTTCGGAATCACCGGTGAAATTCACTTGTTCCAGCTTTTCCCACGGCACAGGAAACTCGGGATCATTGCCGCAAAGAATTCGACCTAGCTGTGTCTTGTTAAACGCCTCCGCCCCATCGATGAAATAGAGCATTTCCGCGTAGGCGGCCGCCATCTCGGGGAGCAACATGCGCTCGAAGGAGAAGATGAAATCCTCAGCGACCAATGCCGTGCCGTCGGACCACTTGGCGTCCTTGCGTAGCTTGAAGACCCATTCGGTCGCGTCTTCATTGCTTTCCCAAGTTTCCGCCACGCCGGGAGTGATGATGGTATCGCTGCTTGGGTGATTGCCGCAAAGACCTTCGAACAGGGCCCCGATGATGTTGGATTCCGGCACGCCGGTCACCATGTGCGGATCGATCCCCTGGGGCTCGGTGCTGTTGCCGCAGATGAAAATGCGCTCCTCATTCGCCACCTCCACATCGCTGCGCTCGTCACAGGAGCTAAAAGTGAGGCCGATTAGCCCCGAAATGATGAATTTTACAATGGATCGCACGCGCATGGTGCAGGCATCATTCGGTCGAAATGATACGGATGTGGAGGATTTTTTCTATTTTTTCCAAATGGGCTCTGCAAGCGCCCTTCTGTCGCACAGAAAAAGAGGCTTCCACAAGGCTTGCATGAGGAGAGATCGCTCGTTATGACACAGCGTCATTTGACGCCTCCTGAGCCTGAAAAGGCTCAAGGAAATCTCCGAAATGAAAGCCTACTTCATCCGCCGCCTATTACTCGTGCCCATTACTCTCCTGGGCGTGACGCTAATCGTCTTCTTCGTTAGCCGCATGGTTCCTGGAGGCCCAATCGACACGATGCTCAAGGAGGCCAGTGCCGCTAGCGAAGGCTCGAAATCAAATAGCGAAGGCGGCTCCACCCTTACCGAAGAGCAACTGGAAGCGCTCGAAGAAGAATTCGGTTACGACAAGGCTACTCTAGTCGCGTATTTTCAATGGCTGGGCGTTTGGAAAAAAGAGCGCCTGATCGCCAAGGGTGAGTTCAAACCAATCGAACTCCTGCGCAAGGAGCTGATCACAGATCCGGACACGGAAACCCTTATAACCTTGAAAGGGTCCGGCGAGCAAGTCGTCGTCAAACGCAAGAGCGAGGATAGTAAAGAAGTCGTGGAGGCCAATTTCGTCGATATCGAAGGCTCCATCAAGGATGCTGGCTGGGAAATTCGGATCGAGTCCCCTGCTGATCGCTTCGCCCGTCAAGCACGCCGTAAGCGTATCAGCCCAGAGGAACACGCCCGCGCCTCTCTCGTAAGCTTGGCCATCCGCCGCCTTCAAGCTCGCGACGCGGAATCTGCCGCACCACTCCCAGAAGATCCCGAATGGGCAGTCGCCCCCGACCTCAATCGCCTGATCAAAGAGCAGGCCGCTCAGCTCAACGGCTCCAAAGAGATGGCAACCGCTCTTGATCGTCTTCAAAATACCAGTGACGAATCCATCAAGGCGGACCCGAATTTGACCGCAGAGGAACTAGAATTCATCGGGTCACAGCTGAGCAACAGCATCGTTTCTCAGAACCCTTACCGCGCGGTGACCTACAAGGGTAGCTTCAGCGGACTCGTCCAAGGCAATCTCGGCCGCTCTTCGACCTACAATGATCGCGTGATCGACATGATCCTCGAGCGCATCCCCATCGCACTCTACTTTGGCCTCCTCACCGCCTTTATCACCTACGGTGTGTGCATCCCGCTCGGCATCATTAAGGCCCTCAAGCACCGGACATTCGTCGACAATGCCAGCTCCATCCTGATCTTTATCGGCTACTCCGTTCCAGGCTTCGCTCTGGGGGCAGTTTTGCTCGTCTTCCTCGGCGCGCGCCTGAACTACTTCCCTCTCTCTGGCCTCGTCTCCCCCGAATTTTCCGAGCTTGGCGTGTGGGGACAGATCAAGGACCTAGCCATGCACACGGTTCTGCCACTCATCTCCTATGTCGTCGGCAGCTTCGCCATCACTACCATGATGATGAAGAACAACCTCATGGACAACCTAGCGGCCGACTACGTCCGCACTGCAGTTGCCAAGGGCGTGAACTTTAAGCAGGCGGTCTTCCGTCACGCCTTCCGAAATTCCTTTATCCCCATTGCTACTGGGCTTGGCAATTTAATCAGCATCATCGTCATGGGCTCGATGTTGATCGAGCAGGTCTTTGATATCCCCGGCTTCGGTCTTCTGCAGTTCCAAGCGATTCAAGATCTCGACCAACCCGTCATCATGGGCACCCTGACCATCGCAGCCTTCCTCATGTTAGTCGGCAACATCCTTTCCGACGTGATCGTTGCTCTCATCGATCCTCGTATCAAATTCAACTAACGCCCACCAGTCCTCACCATGTTTCGTAAAATCGGCTGGCTCCTGATCCTAGCATCCATTGTCGCAGTTCTCGGCGAACTCTTCAGCCTGCAATTACCCACACTACGCTGGCCCTTCAACGTCAGCCGCGAGTTCTTTGACGGCATGCCCAAGGCTGTGCGCTTCATCCTCGGCTTCAAATATGATGTCGAGAGCTTGGATGATTCAGGTGCCTCCATTGTCCGAAAGGAGATCTTCCCCGTGTTCGGCTATCTCATCAGCGCCATCACCCTCGGCTTGGGGGTCTTGCTTCTGATAAAATTCAAGCGCAACGCCGTGGTGTCGCCCATCACGGAACGACGCATCAAACGTTTCAAATCCATTGGGCGCGGATACGTTTCCCTGATCATCCTCGGAGTTCTATGCCTCATCGCGAGCTTCGACCACTTACTGGTCGGCAACGAAGCCATCATCGTCAAACATGACGGTGAATACCACTTTCCCGCGCTGACCCGGAAATTGATCGAGGGCAAAGAATTCGGTCTCGAAGGAGATGCCGCGAAGACCCGCCCGAACTACCGCAAGCTCAAGATACAATTTGCCGAGGCAGACAATGGCGACTGGGTGCTGATGCCCTTGGTCCCTTATGCGCCAACAGGTGATACCACCTCTCAGCAGAGCGAGGCTCTGGAAGTCGGCGCGGACGGAAAGATCTACGATCCCGGCAGCGGCGACCTGTTCTCTGGGATCGCCACGCGGCTATACGACATCAACGTGCCAGCGCGCATGCACTCACGAGTGCGGATTCGCGATGGTGTCCTCGATGGCGACATGAGTGGCTGGGACCGCGAAGGCGCCCTGGTCTACACCGCGAACTACAGCGCAGGCGAACTCACGAAAGATAAGTTCACCGGCGAGAACAGCACCAAGGAGGCATTTCTCAATGCAGAGGGCATTTCAGAGCTTCGGGAAGCACATCTCAACCCAGCTCCCCCCCTGCCCCAGAATGGCCACCTTCTCGGAACGACCTCACAGGGCAATGACGTGCTCGCCTACCTCTACGGTGGCCTCCAAGTTAACATCAAGGCAGCCCTACTCTACATTCCAATTGTCTACGCCATCGGCGTCACCGTCGGGCTGCTGATGGGATTCTTCGGTGGAGCCTTCGATCTCATCGTCCAGCGCCTCATCGAGATCTTCTCCAACGTCCCTTTCCTTTTCGTTATCATCATCATCTCCTCTTCCATTCCAGATCAGCTCAAGAGCCTGGGACCGATTTTGCTGATCCTGATCGCCTTTGGCTGGATGGGCATGACCTACCTGATGCGCACCGCCGCCCTAAAAGAAAAAGCCCGCGATTACGTCGCAGCCAGCCGCGTGATTGGTTGCTCAACTCCGACCATCCTTTTCCGCCATATTCTTCCGAACACCGTGGCAATTTTGGTGACACTCGTTCCATTCTCTATCTCCGGACTGGTTGTATCTCTGACCTCCCTTGACTACTTGGGCTTCGGCTTGCCTGCTCAATATGCGACCTGGGGTAGGCTCCTTCAGGACGGGCTCGATAACCTTTCCTCTCCTTGGCTGGCTGGTTCTGCCTTCCTTGCCCTAGTTACCCTCCTGATTCTCGTCACCTTTGTTGGCGAAGCGATTCGTGAGGCCTTCGACCCTAAAAAATTCACCTTCTACCGCTAATGTTGCGCTTTCTGAAACCGATCACCGCCCTGGCCAGCTCATGCCTATTGCTGGCACTTGCCGTCCCCGGCTGCACTGACGATGTCGAGTCCAAGGCCCCCAAAGGTCTGGGCTTTGACAGATTCGTTGAGGTCTATAACCGCAGCGTCGACGAATGGCTGGCCAACCAAATCAAAGACACAGAGAAGCAGATCGCTGCGGCCCAGACCAAGCTCGCCGAAACCGAGGACGAAGCCAAACAGGCTTCGATCCAAGCCAACATTAAAGCAGCCACCGAGCTCCTCGAGTCTTTCAAATTCAGACAAGAGCTCGACGGCTACTTCAGCTTCAAGGATGAAAACAGCATTCCAGACAACCTCATCTGGAACGACGGCATGGACCAGCCGGAAATCGGTGATCCCAGAGCTACCAAAGGTGGAACCTTCCGCTACTACATCCCTAGCTTCCCGCCGACGGCACGCCGCTTCGGGCCAAAGTCGAACCATAGCTTCCGTGGTCGTATGTATGACGACATCGAGATGCCCTTGGTCAATCTGCACCCGATTACCGCGCAATACATCCCGGGCGTGGCCAATCGTTGGGCTATCAGCGCTGATCGTCGCACCGTATTTTACGAGATCGATCCAAACGCCAAATGGAACGACGGCACTCCAGTGAAAGCCACCGATTACATGTGGGGCATCTACGTCCGTGTGTCCGACTACGTCTCTGATCCCTACTACAAGCAATACCTTCGAGAAGAAATTGCCAACGTCACCGTTTATTCCGATCGCAAGCTTTCAGTCACCGTTCCGTCGCCCAAACCGATGATGCCTCTTTATGCCAGCGTCATCCCTGCACCTCAGGAGTTCTACTCAGATTATGGCCCGGATTACACCGAGCGCTATCAATGGAAACCTCAGCCAATCATTGGTGCCTATCGGGTCGAGGAAGACGGTCTAAAGAAAGGACTTTCCATCACTCTCACCCGCGACAAGGACTTTTGGGCCAAAGACCATAAGTATTACAAGAACCTCTATAACCCGGATCGGATCGTCTATTCCTTGGTCCGCAATACCTCGAAGGCATTGGAAATGTTCCGCGCGGGAGACTTGGACTACCAGGTCCTGAACAAGCCGGACACTTGGTATCGAAAGACCGAAATTCCACCTGTCTTCGACGGCTACATTCAGCGCTACACCTTCTACAACCAATACCCTCGCCCCCCCTACGGTCTCTACATCAACGTCACCAAGCCCTTGCTCAATGACCAGAATATCCGGGAAGGGATTTGCTATTCTTGTAACTGGCAAAAGATCATCGATGCCATTTTTCAAGGTGACTACGGCCGCCTGGAGAACTTCAGCGAGGGTTTCGGCGCCTTTACCAATCCGGATGTGCGCTCCCGTCGTTTTTCGATTTCAAAAGCCCAGGAATGCTTTGCTAAAGCAGGCTTCACCGAAAAGGGAGAGGACGGAATTCTTCGCCGACCTGACGGCACCAAGCTATCAATCTCGATCACGCACTACTCAATACCAACTTATGTGCAAATGGTCGCCATCTTGATCGAGGAAGCCAAAAAAGTCGGGCTCGAACTGCGCTCCGACAGCCTAGAGCCGAATGTCGCCTTCAAGAA
>CAXIBU010000132.1:0-8922 GCA_964021555.1 uncultured Verrucomicrobiales bacterium
AAGATCGGTTTTGTGGGAATCCAAATGCGGTGATTGAGGAGTTTCGCAACAAGACACGGATCCGAATTTCCGTCTATTGTGAGACTGAGGCGGAAGCGGAGGCCTTGAAAACTCAATTTGGGGGCTCAGTCAGAGAGCTCAAGCAGGCTAACTGGGTGGCCATGTCGGCGGTTGTTCGGGAGCCAATGAAAATCCGCGATCAATTGGTGATCGTGGGCGAAGGGGAGGATAATGGCTTGGACGAAAGGCGTGCCGAATTTACTGATCGCACGGTGCTGTCCTTTCCACCGGAAATGGCCTTCGGCACGGGCGATCACGAGACGACCTCAACGGTGCTCAGATTGTTGGTCGATCAGGCCGATGAGTGGAAGCGCGAAGGCCGCGAGTGGTCCTGTCTGGACCTTGGCTGTGGCACAGGGATCTTGGCGATCGCGGCGCATCACCTCGGCGCGAGCGATTGCTATGGCTGCGACTTTGATCCGCAGGCAATTGAGGTCGCCGAGCTGGCGATCAAGCGCAACGATGCCGAGGCGGTGGCTCTTGAGGTGCAGGATGTGCTCAAGTGGGAGTGCCCGAAACGCTACGATCTGGTGCTGGCGAATATCTTTGCGACGATCCTGCGCGAGGCCTTTCCGCGCATTCGCCGCTGGGTCAAAGATGATGGTGTGTTGATGATTTCAGGAATCTTGCACGACCAGTGGGAGGAGACCCAGCAGGCGGCTGAGGCATCGGGGTTCGAATTTGAGCTTTCCAAGCGCAAGGGCAAGTGGGTGACGGCCAAGGCGCGGGTGAAGTCGGGTGAATGACGACTTCCTAGCGGGAAAGGCCGAGTTTTTGCGGTTTGGGTCGGAATTTATCCATGCAGGACGTTCATTTCGCTTGCATGCGCTTGGTCCCGTGATTGAATCCTGCCGCCGGGCTTCCGGGGGATTTCGTGACATGGTTGGCTCGGAGATTCCGGGAGCAGGTAATAACCATTTTTTCAAGTCATGGACATCATTTCAGATCGCATCGCCAACGTTTCTCCCTCGCTCACCCTTAAAGTCACTAACCAAGCCAAGGCGATGAAAGCCGCTGGCGAAGAGGTTTATGGACTGGCCGGTGGTGAGCCAGAAATGGACACTCCTGATCACGTCAAAGCAGCTGCTGTCGAGGCACTTGCCAATGGCAAAACCAAATACACACCAGCTGCTGGTATCCCCGAACTGCGCGAGGCGATTGCCAAGAAGTTCAAGGAAGAGAACGGCATCGATTGCGAGCCGACTCAAATCATCGTCAGCCCCGGTGCCAAATTCTCATGCATGGATGCCATCTTGGCCACGGTCAATGAGGGTGACGAAGTCATCATCCCTGCACCTTACTGGGTGAGCTATCCGGAAATGGTCAAGATCGCTGGTGGTATTCCAGTTATCGTTGAGACCACTGCGGAGAATGGCTGGAAAATGACTGCCGAGCAGTTCCAGGACCACATGAGCCCAATGACCAAAATGGTCATCCTCAATACGCCTGGTAACCCAACTGGCGCCATTTACACCGCTGACGAGCTGCGCGGCATCGCTGAAGAGTGTGTCGAAGAAGAGATCGTCATGCTCTCCGATGAGATCTACGAGAAGCTTGTTTACGGTGAAGCCCAGCACGTCTCTCTCGCCAGCTTGAGCAAGGACATTGCCGACCTGACCATCACCGTCAACGGCTTCTCCAAGGCCTATTCGATGACGGGCTGGCGCATCGGTTACGCCTGCGCTCCGGCCCCAATTGCCAAGGCAATGAGCAGCCTGCAAGGTCACGCCACGTCCAACCCAACGACTTTCGCCCAATACGGCGCACTTGCCGCCCTCGAAGGCCCTCAGAACTTCGTTGACGATCTTCGTGAAGAATACGACATGCGCCGCCAGTATGTGCTCGGCCGTCTGTCCGCGATCTCCAACGTCAAAGTCGTCGAGCCACAAGGTGCCTTCTACTTCTTGGTGGATACCAGCGAACTTGGTCTGACCTCACTGAACTTGACCGAGAAGCTCCTCAGCCGCTACCGCGTCGCTGCCGTTCCAGGCATCGCCTTTGGTAACGACCAGAGCATCCGCATCAGCTACTGCACCACGCTCGACGTCCTCAAAGAGGGTCTCGACCGTTTCGAAGACTTCTGCCGCTCACACTGAGCCAGCTCCATTTGAATCATCCAACGGGCGGGGCAGATGTCCCGCCCGTTGCGCTTCCACCCATCACGAATTTAAGATCCATGTCCGATACCGACCCCAAGTCAAAGCGTCTCGACTTCATCCGCGAAATCATCACTGAAGATCTCGCGCAGGGGAAGCATGAGACGAGCATCACGCGCTTCCCACCGGAGCCGAATGGCTACCTGCACCTCGGGCATGCCAAGTCGATCTGCCTGAACTTCGGCCTCGCCGAGGAAAATGCGGCGAGCGGAGCCAAATGCCACCTGCGCTTCGACGACACCAATCCTGCCAAGGAGAGTGAAGAATACGTTGCGAGCATCAAGGAAGACGTCGCATGGCTCGGCTTCGATTGGGGGGAGGACCTGTATTTCGCCAGCGACTACTTCGAATTTTTCTACGAGTGCGCGGTGCACTTGATTAAGGAAGGGCTCGCCTACGTCGATCTTTCGACCCTTGAGGAACTGCGCGGCGCGCGAGGTGATGTGAATACGCCGGGCACCCCGACGCCATTCCGCGAGGTCTCGGTGGAGGAGAACCTTGAGCGTTTCGTTGCGATGCGTGAGGGCAAATTCCAAGCGGGCGAGGCGGTGCTGCGCGCCAAGATTGATCTCGCCTCATCCAACATGAACCTGCGCGATCCGGTCTTGTATCGGGTGATGCACGAGCACCATCACAATACTGGCGACAAATGGTGCCTGTATCCGATGTATGACTTTGCTCATCCGCTTGAGGATGCGCTTGAGCACATCACCCATTCCCTGTGCACCTTGGAATTTGAAAACCATCGCCCGCTCTACGATTGGGTGATCGAGAATTGCCCGGTGCCCAGCGCGCCTAGGCAGATCGAATTTGCCCGCCTGAACCTGACCTACACGGTGCTTAGTAAACGCAAGCTACTCCGACTGGTGGAGGAGGGCCACGTTAGCGGTTGGGATGATCCTAGGATGCCGACCATTTCAGGCGTCCGCCGCCGCGGATACACCAAGGAAGCGATCCAGCACTTCTGCCACCGCATCGGCCTGACCAAGATGAACAGCCGTTCTGACTTCGCCCTGCTGGAGGATAGCCTGCGCCAGAATCTTAACGACGTGGCCCCGCGTCGCATGGCGGTGCTCGATCCGGTGAAGTTGGTTCTGGTGAATTATGGAGAGGATCAGGAAGAGGCTCTGGAAGTCGTGAACAATCCTGCCCACCAAGAGGAGGGGAGCCGCGAGGTCACGCTGACCCGTGAGCTATGGATCGAGCGCGATGACTTCATGGAAGATCCGCCGAAGAAATTCTTCCGTCTCGGGCCGGGCCGCACGGTGCGCCTCCGTGGCGGGTATTGCATCACCTACGTCGATCACAAGAATGACGAGAGTGGCAAGCTTACCGAAGTTCACTGTGAGATCATTCCTGGCACCATCGGAGCCTCTCCACCTGAGGGCATCAAGTGCCGGACTGCGATCCATTGGGTCAGTGCAAAATACGCGGCTGATGCGGAAATTCGCCTCTACGACCGACTCTTCGTTCGTCAGAACCCAGACAAGGGTAAGCCAGACTTCATCGCCGAGCTGAATCCGGAGTCACTGGAAGTTGTCGAAGGAGCCAAGGTCGAGCCGGCATTGGCCACCTGTGAGCCTGGCTACATCTGCCAGTTCGAGCGCATCGGTTACTTCTGCGCCGATAATCGAGACCACGTCGCTGGCGAGAAGCCAGTTTTCAATCGATCGGTCGGATTGAGGGACTCTTGGAACGGGTGAGTTAGTTTAAAACGCCCGTTTAATAAAAAGCCGCCACCGGATTTGATCCAGTGGCGGCTTTTTGAATGAATCGTGATTACTTGCGGCGGCGCAAGATCAGGCCAAGACCAGCGAGACCAAGAAGGGCGGTGCTGGATGGCTCAGGGATGGCATCGACATTCAAGGTGCTTAGTGAAGCAAAGTCCGAACCGCCGTTGTGATTATATCGGAAACCGACGACCATGTCAGAGGCTGATGAGGTGTCGATGACGAACGCGCCACCGATGGCTCCATTGACGTCTTCAGTTCCGCTAGCAACGATGACTTCTGATCCCCCGTCGAGCGTGTAGAATACATTGAAGAACTCTGCTGCCGTATTGAAGTTGGAGTTACCATCGACATTGAAGGTCACTGATGTGATTGAAGTTACATCGATGGTGTTTGATAGATATTCGCCCTCGCCGCCCCAGTCAGATGACGAGAAAGATGATCCGGAGAAATCGGCAGTGTTGCCACCGCTATCGGTTGCGAGGGAACCCCAAGAAAAGGTGCCGGTCGTGAGGACTGCGGATCCTGCTGTTGGAGGAGCTGCTGCTGAATCTGCAGATGAGTGAGACAGGGATAGGGTGTCATTGAGCTCATAGATGAGAGCGCCGTATGAGCTGGCAACGGTCATCGCCGTTGCTGCGAGGAGTAGGAGTGTTTTTTTCATGTTGTTTTTAGGGATGTGATTCCTACGAGAAGCATTAATCATACCGATTGTGCATCAAGGAGGGGGAATTCGTTACATCTCTGTCACTTCGGTTGTGGGACCTGTTGAGAAATACAATGAATCGCACCACCTTCGAAAACGAGGTCGCGGGCGTCAAGTCCAATGGTCTCTCTGCTCGGAAAACATTCTGACACAATGCCTAAGGCTGTCTGGTCGTGGTCGGGCTGATCGAAGGTGGGAACAAGGATTGCCTCGTTTAAGATGAGGAAATTCGCGTAAGAAGCCGGGAGGTGATCGAGCCGCCAATCTTTCGCCCGGAGCTCTGGTGGCATGGGGAGGTCGATGATCTCGACCTTCGAGCCGGTGCGAGTTTTCAGATCACCGAGTCGCTCCCGGTTCTCCATCAGGACCCGATAGTTGGGGCTGACGGAATCGGCTTCTACCGCGGTGAGGATTTTGTCCTCGGCGACGAATCGAGTGAGGTCGTCGATATGGCCATCGGTATCGTCACCCTCGATGCCACCGGGTAACCAGAAAATGCTCTCGGCACCCAGGCAGCGCTTCAGCTCGGCTTCGACCTCGGATTTGCTCCAGTCAGGATTGCGATTGGGGTTGAGAGCGACCGCCTCGGTGGTGATGACCGTTCCGGCACCATTCCCTTCAATCGCCCCGCCTTCAAGAAAGAGCGGGGAGCGAGTGCGCTGACATTGGTAGAAGTCGGCCATGTGCTTGGCGATGCCGTCATCGAGATCCCAAGGCGGGAATTTGCCGCCCCAGGCATTGAAATGCCAGTCGATCGCGTGGAGTTGGCCCTTGTCGTGGACAAAAGTCGCGCCGTGATCCCGACACCACACGTCGTTGCTAGGGTGGTCGTGGAGGTGGAGATTCGTCATGGCGGCACCGGCATCGGCGAGGTCAGCGCGGATGGACGCGTGCAGCGGCTCGGCGGCATTGATCCGTGTCGTCTGGTAGCGCGTGGCGCAGGCGATGACCTTGGCGAAGGTGCGCTGGATGCGCCGGATTTCGCCTGGCCAGGTGGTCTCCGAATGTGGCCAGGTGAACCAGATGGCTTCCTGAGTTTCCCATTCTGCGGGCCAGCGTCTCATGAGGGATCAATGAAGCGTTGAGTGATCTCGCCGTAGGCGTCGATGCGGCGGTCGCGGAAGAAGGGCCACATGCGGCGATGCTCCTCGAGGGCATCGAGGTCGCAATCGACAATCAGCGTTTCTTCATCAGTGATACTCGCGCGCTGCATGACCTGCCCGTAAAAATCACTGACAAAGGATTGGCCCCAAAATTCGGTCTCGCCCTCGGTGCCGCAGCGGTTGATGGCGGCGAGGTAGCACGAATTTGCGACCGCGTGGCCTTTCTGGACGGTTTCCCAGGCGCAGTGCTGGGCTTCGCCCAAAGTCGGCTTTTCCTCGGGGAGCCAGCCGATGGCAGTGGGGTAGAAGAGGATCTCCGCGCCCTGCAGTGCGGTCAGTCGCGCGGCCTCCGGATACCATTGATCCCAGCAGATCAGCACGCCGATTTTGCCAAACTTGGTATCCCAAGCCTTGAAGCCCTTGTCGCCTGGAGTGAAGTAGAATTTCTCTTCGAAGCCCGGGTCCTGCGGGATGTGCATCTTGCGGTAGACCCCGAGCAGGCTGCCATCGGCATTGATGATCCAGGCGCTATTGTGGTAGAGCCCGGTGGCGCGTTTTTCAAATCCGCTGCCGATGATCACCACACCAAGCTCTGCGGCTAGTGCGCGATGCTCGTCGCTGGCGGGGCCGGGGATAGGCTCGGCGAGGTCGAATTTTGCGGGGTCCTGAGTGAGACAGAAGTAGTCGGTCGTGAAGAGCTCTTGAGTGCAAATGATCTGAGCGCCAGCAGCCGCGGCTTGGCGAATCGCTTCGCTAGTCTTGGCGCGGTTGAGCTCGGGATCAGACTCCGACTTCAATTGGAGAAGGGCGACTTTAGGCATGGCAATTAAGGGATGCGGCGGCGGGGGATGAAGGGGTTGCGGACGGGATAAAGCTCGCGCAGTTCACGGCTGTCGAGCTGGTCTTTCATCATCTTGTGCATGAGGAGCGCGCGAACATTTTCGCTCAAATACGGCACTTGGCGAGGTGCATTCTCGTTGAGCCATTGGTAGTGGATCGCAGCCTCATCCAGTCTGAAATTGACGTGTGCTCGGTAGGCCATGTGGGCGTGCCACACCGGGCTCCACGGAGCACCGAATTTCAGCATCGCGACCACGGCAAAGATCATCAGGGTGGCGAGATTGGCTCCGATCAAGCGCTTGTAGCCCTTGAAGCCGACTAGAGCCCCAAGGGCAAGACCGAAGGCTAGACCAGACAGGTGGGCGGTGTTGGCGATGGGCATGATGTTTGACCAGGTCAGGAGGAAGCAGAGCACTTGCCAGCCGAGGAAAAATCTCGCGGTCGAGGCATTGAAAAAGTCGACTACCCCCGGCTCTCTCCGCCAGCCCGTCCACAGAAATCCAGCCATGGCATAGACCACACCCGACATGCCCGCAGAGGCGGTCAGTGGATTCACCGTCACGGCCATCTGGAAACCAGAGCTGACAAATGCCGCGCCAAGGATAAGCCCCAGGCAGGCCAGCGAGCCAAAGGCACGCTCAATCGCGGTGCCCAGCCGGTAGAGCCAGAGCATGTTGAAAGCGAGGTGGATGAACCCGAAGTGCTGGCTCGCCGCAGAGAATAGCCCCCACCACTTGCCATTCCAGATTTCATCCAAGTTGCGATACCCGAAGTTGGCCCGGAGAGTGGATTCTACCTCGACGGAATCGAGCCCTGCCGAGGCGGCTTCCTGAGTTTTAAGAAAGAGAAATATCCCGACAGTGACGCAATAGAGGATGACCGAAATGGTCGTCACGCAGGTGCGTGTCGGCAGCGCCCGCGGCAGGGCGGCATCCTGATACCACGAAGCAGCTTCGCGGTTCTCTGGAGGCAGTAGACGCTGGAAAAATGACTTCATGGACTAATCGAGTAGTAGATCGGGTTCCCAGGATTCGGCATTGGGTCCTATCAGAGCGATACCCAGTCTCGACCGCTGAAACAAGGTTTTGGCGATCTCGTGAACCTCATCGCGCGAGACCGCGAGGTATCTGGCGCGAACGGAGGCGGGGGATTCGAGGTCGCGGTAGTAGAGCATGGAATCCGCAATCCAGCCCATGTGCGCGGCGCTGGTCTCCAGCCCGACCCGACTTTGCCCGACCAGATAGCGCTTGGCTTGCTCCAGTTCTCGATGGGTGGGGCCCTCGTCGATGATTGTGAGCAGGACTTTCTGGATTGCCTCCATGGCGACGTCGAGCCGTTCCGCATCGAGCCCGGCACTGATCTGGAAACTGCCTGTCTCGGCAAATTGAGCGACGTCGGTCCCGATGTGGTAGCAGAGGCCGCGCTTCTCGCGGATTTCTTGGAAAAGCCGCGAGCTCATGGTTTCACCGAGGAGCAAGCTCAGCAACTTCATCGCATAGCGATCGTCCGAGTGCCTGCCCGGCGCGTGGAAGCCCAGGCTCAGGTGGAATTGTTCGATGGGACGACTTTCGCGCACCAAATTCGGTCCTGAAAATTCGGACAGGGAAAAGGCGAGGGGATCCGCCGCTCGGGGCAACGGTGAATTTGGCAGGAGGCCCATGAAGGTGTCGACTACGGCACCATGAACCAAGTCACCGGCCACCGCGATCACGCCTCCGGGCTGGCGGTAATGGCGTGTTTGAAATTCGAGCAACTGCGCTTGGTCGAGGCTCGCCAGGCTTTCGTTGGTGCCAAGGATGGGGCGCCCCAGCGGATGATCATTCCACATCGCACGGGAGGCAAGATCGCCCAAGTGCTCGCCTGGGCTCTCTTGATACAAAATGATCTCCTCCTCGATCACCTCGCGTTCTCTTTCCAGCTCATCCTCGGGAAAGGTCGAGTGAAAGGCCATGTCGCACAGCACATCCGCCAAATGCGGCATCAGGTCGGAAGGCCCCCGCATTTCCAGCTGGGTGCTGTCCTCGGAAGTGTAGGCGTTAAACGACCCTCCCAGCCCCTCCACATCAAGCGCCAGCTGCAAGGGGCTCCTGCGTTCGGTCCCTTTGAAAAGCAGGTGCTCCACGAAGTGCGCCGCGCCAGCTTCCTCAGTGGACTCATGGCGCGACCCCACGCCAACCGATAGCCCCATCGTCAAACTCTGCAAATGCGGCATCCGCGCCGTCACAATGGTCCATCCGTATCCCGTCTCTGTGCTTGAAAATTCTGCCATAGGCGACCCAAGAAATGAATGCCAGCCACCAAAAGTGCAATGGCTAATGCAAAGGAGA
>CAXIBU010000133.1:0-8902 GCA_964021555.1 uncultured Verrucomicrobiales bacterium
AGAGCTCGGATGACAATTCTTGACCAATGGAACGAACGCCCTTAGGCGTTTCTATGCCTTTTTCTTCAATCGTTGTAGGTGGCACCGTTGCCATCGACCATGTCAAGACACCTCAAGCTGAGGGGACGAACCTTTTAGGTGGTTCCGCTTCTTTTGCCGCTCTTGCTGCTAGCCTGTTCTCCAAGCAAGTTGGCCTGGTCGGCGTTGTCGGGCACGACTTTCCTTCCCAGCATCTCGACATGCTGGAACAGAGCGGTATTTCATTAGACGGTCTCGAGCGTTCCGAGCAAGAAAGCTTTACTTGGACGGGCGAGTATTTTGAGAACATGAACGAGCGCACAACCCATAAGGTGGGTCTCAATGTTCTGGAAAACTGGAATCCCAAGGTGCCGGAGGGCTTTGCGCAGTCCGAAGTGGTCGTTCTAGCCAATATGTCTCCGGATAATCAACTGGAGATGCTCGAGCAGTGCCGCAACCCGAAGTTGGTGATTGCTGATACGATGGATCTTTGGATCGAGATCGCCAATGAACGACTTCATGAGGTGCTCAAACGGGTGGATATTTTTGTCATCAATGAGTCCGAGGCTCGTGAATTGGCGGGAACCTCCAATCTTTTGGAGGCCGGGCAAATTCTGAAAGCTAAGGGTGCAAAGAACGTCGTGATCAAGTTGGGCGAATTTGGTGCGATGCTATTCGGCAATGGTGGCGGCTGGCACGGTGGATTATTCAAGTGCTCGGCCTATCCGCTGCTGCAAGTGGCTGACCCCACCGGAGCCGGCGACAGTTTTCTCGGGGCAATGGCTGGGTATCTTGCGAGCTTGGATCTGGATGATCTGCGCTTCAATGACTTGAAAAAGGCTGTTGTCTACGGGTCCGTTGCAGCAAGCTTCACTTGCGAAGCATTTTCGACCGACCAAATCCAGAACGTCACCCGTGACGAATTGGAAGGTCGGGTCGAGCGCTTGCGCTCTATCGTCACTTGGTGACTGCACCTACCTACCCATGAACGGATCCGAACTCAGAAAGGCCCTTTTCGAAGAAATTCTTCAAGCTCGCCAGCGCGTCTATCGCGTGGGCAAGCCGACACCGCTGCAGAAACTTCCAATCTCAGATGTCGATTTTGAAGTATGGGCCAAGCGTGAAGACCTCGGACCGATCAAGGCATACAAGTGGAGGGGGGCCTTCAATGCGATGGCTTCACTGAGTGAAGCAGAGCGCTCAACAGGGATCGTCGCTGCTTCCGCTGGTAATCACGCCCAAGGCGTCGCTCTAGCGGCGAAGACTCTCGGTTGCGAGGCTCGCATCTTTATGCCGCGGTCAACCCCAAGCGTTAAACAGCGAGAAGTGAAACGCCATGGCGGAAAGTGGGTCGAGATTGTGCTTTATGGTGACAGCTACGACGATGCCTCCGCTGAAGCTAAGGAGTGGACTAAGAAGTCAGGAGCGACCTACATTCATCCCTACGACGACCTCAAAGTCATGGGTGGGCAGGGGACCTTGGCCGATGAGATCGTGATGTCTGGAAAAGGTCCATTTGATCGGGTCTATATCGCGATCGGCGGAGGTGGCCTAGTTTCCGCAACCGCTGTCTGGCTCAAACACCATTGGCCAGACATCAAGGTGGTTGGAGTCGAAGGGGTCGATCAAGCCTCCATGAAATTTGCTATTGAGTCCGGACAGCCCAAATCTTTGGACTATGTCGATGTCTTCTGTGACGGCACCGCGGTGAGGCAGGTTGGGGAGAATACCTTTGCCGTTGCCAAGGACCTGATTGACGAAGTCGTCACGGTCACCAACGACGAAGTCTGTAACGCGATCCGAGCCACTTGGGACAGCTGCCGTGCCGTCCCCGAGCCATCTGGTGGCATGCCCTTGGCGGGTGTTCTCAAAGATGCTGATGAAGGCAAGATCGGAAAGGGAGAGAAGGTGCTCGTGATCGTTTGTGGCGCGAACATGGACTTTGCCCAGCTTGGAGCGATCGCCAGGCGTGCCGGGATAGGGTCCCGGCAACAGAGGTTCCTCCGCATCCCCGTGCCGGAAGGAAAGGGGAGTTTGGTGAGTCTCCTGCGTGAGCTTCCCGAGGAAATTTCCATCATTGATGTGCAATACGGAAGAACCCATGAGCAAGTCCAATACCCTATCTTGGGGCTTCGCGGTAGCGTGACCGATTTTGCTCAGATGGATGCATTTCTCAGCGAGCGTGGCGTCGCCGCGGAAGACGTGACGCACAGTGAAGATGCCGGTTTTCGGATCATCAACTACGCCCCTGAGTTATTCCAACACCCAATTTTTGTTAATATTGAGTTTCCTGAGAGGGCTCGGGCCTTTACCGACTTCATGCTGCAGATCAGCGAATGGGCCAGCCTTTGCTACTTCAACTACGCCTACTCTGGTGAGCGGGTTGGTCGGGCCTTAATCGGAATGGAATTTGAATCGGTCGAGGAGAAGTCCGCATGCCTCGACAAAATCAATGCCATGGTCGGCGACCAAATTCGTGCCTGCAAACAGGTCAGCCCAGAGACACTGCGGCGCTTGACGGGTGGAATCCACTGATTTTGCTGTTTCACGAATTTTCACTCCGCTCTAATTGCCAAGCGCGATTCCTTGTGCATACTCCCGAGCATGTCGCTGAACGTAGATTTATTAAGAAATATTTGTGAAGTTCCAGGTGTCCCTGGATATGAAATTGAAATCCGCAAAATGGTGCTCAAAGAGCTCAAAGGGCTCGCGGACGATGTCAGTGTCGACAACATGGGCAACGTCACTGCGCTAAAGAAAGGAAAGAGCTCTGATAAGAAGGTAATGGCCGCAGCTCACATGGATGAGATCGGCTTTATCGTCACTCATATCGATGATAACGGATTTGTTAGGTTCCATACACTCGGTGGTCACGATCCGAAAACCCTGACGGCTCAGCGTGTCGTTATTCACGGCAAAAAGGACGTCGTTGGTGTCATGGGCTCAAAGCCGATCCACATCATGGAACCTGAAGAACGCTCGAAAGCTCCCAAACACGGTGATTACTTCATCGATCTTGGGATGAGCAAGAAGGACGTGGACAAGCATGTGTCCGTCGGAGATCCCATCACTCGCCAGCGTGAACTGATTGAAATGGGTGAGTGCGTGAATTGCAAATCGCTCGATAACCGTGTCTCAGTCTTTGTTTTGTTGGAGGCTTTGCGTCAGTTGAAAAAGTCTCGCAAGAAACCCGCTTATGATTTCTACGCTGTTTTCACTGTGCAGGAAGAGGTCGGCTTGCGCGGAGCAGATGTTGCTTCGATCCAAATTCAACCTGACTTTGGCATTGGATTGGATACCACCATCGCCTTCGACGTGCCGGGAGCTTCTGCGCATCAACGAGTGACCGAACTGGGAGAAGGAACCGCGATCAAGATCATGGATTCTTCAACCATCTGTGATTATCGAATGATCGCCTTCATGAAAGAGACGGCGAAATCAGCCAAAATCAAATTCCAGACCGAAATTCTCACTGCTGGCGGCACCGATACTGCTTCGATGCAGCGCAAAGTTGCTGGTGGCTCGATTGCAGGCGCAATCAGCATCCCGACTCGACATATCCACCAAGTCATCGAAATGAGTCACAAAAAGGATATCCAAGCCTCAATTGACCTTTTGTGCGCCTGTGTCTGCCGACTCGACCAATTCGACTGGTCCCACTGATCTTCCTGAAAATCTTTGGGTTCACTGACACGCCATCCTCTCACTGGGGATGGCGTGTTTTTTATGACTGAGTTTTCAGGAAATACTAAAAATCCCTTGTCTGAGATCCTAATTGGAATTATTCTCAGTTTGTCAGAATAATACTGACCTTGGTGACTCTTATTAAATGAAGCCCTGCTCACCACAGGCAAACTACAAGACTAAACCCAATAATCCTATGGCCCAATTATCAGATAGCAGTCTCCGCGTCTATATGAACGAAATCTCGAAGCACGATCTTCTGACTCCTGCGCAAGAGGTTGAGCTCGCTGCAAAAATCGAGCGTGGAGACGAGAAAGCACGTGAAACGATGATCAACGCCAACCTTCGATTGGTGGTGAAGATCGCTCAAGATTACTCAAACTACGGTCTTCCACTCTCAGATTTGATCTCTGAAGGTAACATCGGCTTGATGAAGGCAGTCGAACGCTTCGACCCTGAAAAGGGTGGAAAGCTCAGCACTTATGCAGCTTGGTGGATTAAGCAATCAATCAAGCGAGCCCTGGCGAATCAAAGCAAGACGATTCGCCTACCAGTCCATATGGTGGATAAAATTTCTAAAATGCGCCGCATCTCTGCCATGATGGCTGAGTCCATGGGGCGCGAACCAACTGAGCAGGAACTAGCTGAAGAGCTCGGTATCCCGCGTAAGAAGCTTTCACTTCTTCGACAGGCCTCGCAACGCCCGACCTCTTTGGATGCTCCGATTAACGACGGCGAGGGAACTGAATTCGGCGAGATCATTGGTGATGATAAGATGTCGACACCACTCGAAAATCTCTCCGACCTCAACATGCACGGACAGCTAGACGGTCTTCTTGACCTTCTTGATGAGCGTGAAACTCGAATCATCGATGCCCGCTTCGGGCTCGACGGCAAGCGCCCTATGACTCTTGAGGAGGTAGGCCGCGAGTTCGGGGTAACCCGTGAGCGCATTCGCCAATTGCAAAACTCAGCTCTGACAAAAATGCGTCGCGCTTTGAGCAAAAAGGAGAAGCCACTTCCTGTAGGGCTCAGCGGTAAGCCGCTTGGAAGCCACTAAAGTTCTAAAGCTTTTCATCAGGCTTTTTCAGCCCGCTCCTGTATTCAGGGGCGGGTTTTTCTTTGTTCTGGGCACTTCTGTTGGCCGAAGTTCAGGAAAGCCAAACAAAATTTGAAAATCAGGTTGGCAAGGTAGTGCTCTTGGGTATCTTCGCGCGACAGAGATTCAGACCTCAATCAATCATGAAAAACCCAATTACAGTATCCATTACAGGGGCCGCAGGAAACATCGGCTACGCTCTTCTCTTCCGCATCGCATCTGGTGCCCTATTTGGCCCCGATCAGCCCGTTAATCTTCGCCTAATCGAGATCGAGCCAGGTCTCCCGGCCCTTAAAGGTGTAATGATGGAGCTCGATGATTGTGCTTTCCCATTACTCAATGATGTCGTTGGGACATCTGATCTCGACGAAGGATTCAAGGGCGCCAACTGGGCTCTCCTAGTGGGTTCCGTCCCACGTGGCAAAGGCATGGAGCGCAATGATCTGCTCAATATCAATGGAGGTATTTTCACTGGACAAGGCAAAGCCATCGGCGCCAACGCCGCTCCTGACTGTCGTGTATTGGTTGTCGGCAACCCGTGCAACACCAATGCGTTGATCGCCATGACTCACGCATCTGGGCTACCGAAGGAAAACTTCTTCGCGATGACTCGTCTCGACGAGAACCGAGCCAAGTCACAACTTGCCGAGAAGGCAGGTGTCCACTCCAGTGCCGTGACCAACCTCTGCATCTGGGGTAACCACAGTGCCACGCAATATCCCGACTTTTACAACGCCAAGATTGACGGCAAGCCTGTCACTGAGGTCATCAGCGACCATGATTGGTTGAAAGGTGACTTTATCAGCACCGTCCAGAAACGCGGCGCTGCGATCATCGAAGCCCGAGGTGCGAGTTCCGCGGCCTCCGCTGCGAATGCTGCCATCGACACGGTTGTCTCTCTAACCACTCCGACGCCTGCGGGTGATTGGACTTCTGTGGCGGTTGTCTCTGATGGCTCCTATGGCATCGAAGAGGGCCTCATCGCCTCGATGCCAATCCGCACCGAAGACGGCAAGACCTGGTCTGTTGTTCAAGGTCTGGACATCAACGAATTCTCCCAAGGCAAGATCGATGCCACCATCGACGAACTGAAGGGCGAGAAGGAAGCGGTTAGCTCACTTCTCTGATTTTCATCATTTTTTCAGAGGTGCCTTAAAGCACACATTTTTCATCCGGCTCCGGGAATTCCTTGGGGCCGGATTTTTATTACGATTGATCCTAATCGAGGTGTCTGACTAGAGTCGCTGCCGTTGATAGGCGGCAGTTCGCTTATCCTTCGAATGAAAAAATTCCGTCCATATTTTTCACTTTTGGCTGAGGTCAAGGGTCGGTTCGCGCTTGCGATCCTGACGGGTTTGTTGGCTGGTGCTGCGGGTGGCTTAGGCCTGCCCCTGATGATCGATCAAGTTTTCCCAATGATCTTCGAGTCAAAGAAGACAGGGGGAAGAGCTGCGCCGCCCGAGTGGTTAATGAACACACTTGACTTCTTCGGTTGGCAACAACCTGAACCTGCGACGATTGTGGTCGCTGCTTGCGTCTTTTTGCCCCTGGTCATGGCCATTAGGAGCTTTGCGAGCTATGCTAATACTTTTCTGACCAATCGCGTCGGCCTACACGTTTTGGAAGCACTTCGCCTGAGGGCGTTTGCGAAGCTTCAAACGCTTCCTCTATCATTCCACCAGAACCATCGCGAAGGTGATCTCTTGGCACGATTGATGAGCGACACGACTTTGATGCAGGTCGCGCTAGTCCGAGTGGCGAGTGATTTGATTATTCAGCCAGCGACCTTTGTTTTTGCAGTTGTTGCGATGATACGCCTTTCTAGCCAGCACGATGGGATGGGGGTAGTATTTGGTGCTCTGATCACCATTCCAATCTGCGTTTTGCCGATCCGGTCGCTTGGTAAAAACTTGGCCCGTCGGGCGAAGAAGCTCCAGGCCAAGGCTGGTGATATGACCGCCACCGCCAGTGAAAACCTTGCCTCACAGCAGGAAATTCGAGCCTACAACATGGAGCAGAGCCAGGTTAATCAGTTCGAGACGGATGCGAATTTCTTCACTCACTTCAACATGAAGGTGGTGAAATACAAGGCGATGATTAGTCCTTCGGTGGAGCTGATTGCCACCATTGGCATGACCATGGCGATCTATCAGGGGGCGAAACAAGGGATGGCTCTGGAGTCATTTTTAGGTCTGTTTACTGCGATGTATATGGCCTATGAGCCGATCAAGAAGATGGGAGCGATCAGCGCGGCGCTTAATCAGGCGGAAGCTTCTCTCGACCGCTTGGAACATATTCTACATTCTGAAGACACCATTCCCGAGCCAACACAGCCGAAGAAGATCGGGAAGGCAAAAGGCGAAGTTCGTTTCCGCGATGTCAATTTTTCCTATGACGACGAGCCAGTGCTATCGTCGATCGATTTGGTGGTCCCTCCGGGGCAAACCGTTGCTCTGGTTGGCCCAAGTGGTGCTGGAAAGTCGACTTTCGTCAGTCTGATCCCACGTTTTTATGAGGTTGATTCGGGCGCTCTTGAACTAGATGGTTTCGATATCCGTGACTTGCAAAAGCACGAGCTCAGGTCGCAGATCGGTCTGGTTTCCCAAACTCCGCTCTTATTCACTGGAACGGTTGCTGAGAATATCCGTATCGGACGTCCCGGTGCGAGTGATGAGGAAGTCGTCGAAGCCGCTCGCCAAGCAAATGCCCTCGATTTCATTGAGCAACTGCCTGAGAAATTTGAGACATTGGTCGGGCAACGTGGTGAGGGGCTTTCCGGCGGTCAGCGACAACGGGTCGCTATTGCCCGCGCATTCCTTAAAGATGCACCTGTCTTGATTTTAGATGAGGCGACATCAGCGCTCGATAACAAGAGCGAAGAGAAAATCCGTGAAAGCTTGGCCAAACTATCAACAGGAAAGACCACTTTCTTGATAGCTCATCGCTTGAGCAGCATTCAGGACGCAGAGCGGATCTTGGTATTTGACCAGGGTAGAATCGTAGCCGATGGCAGCCACGCGGAGTTGATGCAGACTTCTGCTCTTTACCAGTCCTTACAAAGCTCGGGGCAGCTCTGAAGTGGATTCGATAGGCTTATCGGTGGACACAAAAAAGCCCAGCGAAGAACCAATCTGTCTAGATCGGGTTCCCCGGCTGGGCTGAAATCAGTGTGAGCCTCAGCTCAGCTTGTTTTTGAAGAACTCGAAAGTTGCTTCGAGCCCTTCTTCCAGCGTGTGCTGTGGCTTCCACCCAGCAGCGCGTAGCTTGTCAGATGAAGCACGGGAGTGCTTGACGTCACCAGCGCGCACGGGACCGTGAAGGAGTTTGGAGTCAGTTCCTGCGGTCTCTAGAATATTGTTGGCGAGGTCGTTGATCGTAATCTGCCCGCCGTATCCTGCGTTGTAGGTGCCGTGGGTGTCATTGGTTGCGGCGAAGACCAGTGCTCCGACGATGTCTTTGACGTAGATGAAGTCGCGGGTTTGCTCACCATCGCCGTAGACGGTAATGTCTTCGGATTTGACCGCCTTCTCGATGAAGATCGGAACAGCTGCGGCATAGGCACCCTTGGGGTCCTGGCGTGGGCCGAAGACGTTGAAGAAACGGACGCTCGTCGTCTCGATCTTGCCAAGAGAGCGGAACATTTCGAGGTAGTATTCGCCATCAAGCTTGGTGATCGCGTAGGGGCTCTTAGGCTCAGGATACATCGTTTCGATCTTAGGGACCGTTGGATTGTCGCCATAGAGGGCCGCAGATGAGGCTAGGACGATCTTTTTGACGCCTGCTTCTGATGCCTCCTCGAGGACATTCAGGAGACCATTGACGTTGATATCGACGCATTCTGCAATCTTTGACATCGATTCAGGAACCGAAACCATCGCAGCCATGTGGAAGATATAGTCGACGTCTTGAACGGCTTCTTTGACCAGTTCACGATCGGTAATAGAGCCTTCCATGAAGACGTGCTCAAGACCGTCCAAGTTATGACGATAGCCCGTGCGAAGGTTATCGAGAATGCGAATTTCGTCCGCGATACCCTGGAAATGTTCTGCGATGTGGGAACCGATGAATCCGGCACCGCCGGTGATTAGGATTTTCATTTTT
>CAXIBU010000134.1:0-8858 GCA_964021555.1 uncultured Verrucomicrobiales bacterium
CCTCGGCTTTGAATGGATGTCTCGCCAGAAGACCTCCATTCGTTCGGCTTACCCCAAATTCACCCTTTTTGAAATTCCCGTGGGTGAGGTCGTGATGCGCAGCGAAGAGGGCAGCGTCAGCGATCTGACCATCTCACTCTTCAACCGCGGCGACGATGGTGATATGGCCGCCGCAAGCTTCAATGAGCGATTTGATAAATTCGAACGAGCCCTCACCAAAGCCCTGGGCGAGAAGCCTCGCAAAAAAAACCGTGACGGCGTGACCGAAGTCCGGGGGCTTTTGTGGGTGACAGACACTCAGGCTTTCCTTCTCGAATCAAGCGTCAACAAAGACGGCGACCCTGAATTCATGCGACTCCTTGCAAAGTCCCCCAAAGATTCACGAAGCGGCTCGAAAATGAAGAATCGCTCGGCACTGCGCCGCAATGTCATCAAGAAAGACAATGGTGACGTTTACGTCGAAGGTGTCCCCATGGTCGATCAGGGCCAGAAAGGATACTGCGCCGTCGCCTCTGCACAGCGCATTTTCAACTACTACGGCAATGGGATCGACATGCACGAGCTCGCTCAAGCTGCCGAGACCGGCCCGGACAGTGGAACCAGCCTGCCGGAAATGATCGCATCCTTGAAAAAGGCCATGTCCCTAGTGCGCTCACGCGTTTTAATCACCTACACCAAGTATGATGGCATCGATAGCGAGGAGCGCGATTGGGACGATTACGAGCGCTTCCTCAAAGACTTCAGCCGCGATTGGAAAAAATACAATCGCGAGTGCAAGAAGCAGGGCTTCACAGACAAAATGGTGCCGATGAGAGAATCCAATGGAATCGATCTGCCAAGCGGCAGCATCACTCTCGAGGACATCAACCTGGACATCTACCGCCAGATCAACATGGAGAAAAACGAATACCGGACCTTCATGAGCAAGATCAAACAATATGTCGACCAGGGGATCCCGGTCGCATGGGCACTGGAACTCGGAATGTTTAAAGAGGAAGGACTTCCCCAGACCGGCGGTGGCCACATGCGCCTAATCATCGGCTACAATGAAAAGACTGATGAGATCATCTATTCCGACAGTTGGGGTCAAGGTCATGATTACAAGAAGATGCCATCTGGCAATGCCTTTTGCATGACCACAGCAACCATGACTTTCGTCCCGAATAAGTAAGCGGCCAAACTCTGAAACTCACCCCTGAAAGGCTTTTCTCAGCATCGCTAGCGATTCTGGGATGGCCTTGAGGGGATCCGCCTTGCCTTCGAACTCCAGCGAAACGTATCCCTTAAAGTTCGCCTTTCGCATGATCTTGGCAATTCTCGGATAATCCAGGTCGAGCGTATACCAGCGCCCACCGCCGACATAGGTCTTGGCCTGCATCAGCACCGTTTGCGGAGCAAGTTGCTCTAATCTGGCATAGGGATCCTCTAGGAAATTCCCAGTATCAAGAGTGACTGCAAGCCATGGCGAGTCCACCGCATCGACCACTCGCTTGACCCCTTCTGGCGTGACACCGAGGCCCCAGTGGTTTTCCAGACCCATGATCACACCAAGTTTCCCCGCCTCCTCGGCAAGCTTGCCGTAAGCATCGATCACCCATCCGTAGGCCTCCTCTTCAGTGTGGCCCGGCAAAGGCTCCTCAATGCCACGCTTGGCCATCAGATCGTCAAACGACTTTGACGTCCCCCACGTGCCCGAATTTACCCTCATGGTTGGGATCCCCAGGGCGTGAGCCTGGCGCAGGCAATCAAGCGTGTGATCGATGTTCTTCTGGCGTTTTTCTTTGTCGGGGGAAAGGAAACCCTGGTGAGTCGAATAGCCCATCAGGTCCAGCCCATTGAGAAAGGCGTGGCGCTTAATCTTTTGCAAAGCATCATTGCTCGTATCCGTAAGCTGACGCTGGAGAATTTCCAATCCGTCAAATCCCATTCGCGCCGCATGATCGAGACAAACCTCAAGCGGCCTGAGTTCCTCACGTTGAAATCCCCAGAAAGAGTAGGACGAAACGCCAATTGGATTGCGAAAAACCGGCGTCATCTCAGTAACAAGTTCGTTCTCAGTAACAAGTTCGTTCTCAGTAACAAGTTCGTTCTCAGTAACAGGTTCGTTCTCAGCAACAGGCTCGTTCTCAGCTGCTTGGGTCGAGCCGAGGCCGCCTAAAGCAGCCAATGTGCCCGCCGTCATAAATTGTCGTCTTCCCAGTTTCATTCTTTCATTTAAATGAAGTAAGACCTGCCACCGCAAGGCCTATCGACTGAGCATCGCATTTCGCAAATTCAACTTGGGGCTCAACTGGGCTAAATTCACCCTTACCAGTCATACAACTTTCCGCGACATCATTCCTTTCTAGGGTTGAATTCACTAGGGATCTAGCCCATGAAGCGCCTAGCATCTCATGTCTGATCAGATCGAATCCAAATTGAAATCGCTCGGCTATTCCCTGCCCGAGGTTCCTTCCGCCGCCGGCTCCTACGTTCAGTGCGTGCGCTCAGGTCAGCTGCTTTTCTTATCAGGCGGCCTGCCAATGGATGGCGATACCCTGATGACGGGCAAAGTCGGCGTCGAGGTCGATATCGAGTCCGCCCAGAAAGCCGCCCGCCTCTGCGTGCTAGGTCGCCTGGCCGTGATCAAAGCAGAAGTTGGCTCGCTCGATAAAATTTCCCGCATCGTTGCCCTCAACGGCTTCGTCAATTCCGGCCCTGACTTTTTCGATCACCCGAAGGTCATCAACGGCGCCTCCGACTTCCTCATCGAAGTCCTCGGTGACAAAGGTCGCCACTCCCGCACCGCTCTTGGTGCCTCCGCTCTCCCTCTCAACGCAGCCGTCGAACTCAACCTTGTCGTTGAAGTCGCCGACTAAGAACTCCTTCAATCACCAACTTAAAGACACGCTATTATGATTCGCTCCGAAAGAATGACCAAAATCATCGCAACCTTGGGACCGGCAACGGATTCCCCGGAAAAGCTCGAAGAGCTAATTCGGAGCGGTGTCGATGTATTCCGGCTCAACATGAGCCACGCCCAGCACGACTGGTGCATCCAAGTCAGCAAAGACATCCGTGAAAAAGCCGCAGTCGTCGGCCGTCACGTTGCCATCCTGCTCGACCTCCAAGGTCCATCGATCCGCACTGGCGATCTTGAAGAACCTTACGAACTCAAGATCGGTGACGAGGTCGAATTTCGTAATTCGGAAGCCCCATCCACCACACGCTACTCCACCACGGTGAACTATCCTGGAATGATGGAAGACGTGAAGGAGGGCGACACCCTGGTCGTGGACAACGGCACAATCTTGATGAAGATCATCAAGTGCTCCAAGAGCCGCATCATGTGTGAGGTCAAGACTGAGGGCAAAATGGGCAGCCGTCGCCACATCAACCTGCCCGGTGTGCGCCTCAACCTCCCCGCTCTCACCGACAAGGATCGCGCCGACATCAACGTTGCGGCCAAGATCAATGTCGACTACGTCGCCGGCTCATTCGTTCGCGATGCAGCCCACGTCAATGAGCTCCGCGAAGCCCTCGAGGGCAAAGGTCTCAATGCCCACATCGTTTCCAAGATCGAAGATCAGGAAGCCATCCGCAACATCCGCGACATCATCGAAGCCTCGGACGTCATCATGGTCGCCCGTGGTGACCTCGGCATCGAGGTCAACGTTGAAGAACTCCCCATCATCCAGCGCCGCATCGTCAGCCTCTGCCATGAAATTGGCCGTCGCGTGATCGTCGCCACCCACATGCTGGAAAGCATGATCCAAAACCCAACCCCGACCCGCGCTGAAGTCACCGACGTTTCGAATGCGGTCTTCGAACAGGCGGACTCTGTCATGCTCTCGGGTGAGACCTCAGTTGGTGCCCACCCGATCCGCTGCGTCGAATCTCTCGACCGTATCTCGTGCCGCATGGAGCGCACCACTGGACTCAACTTGGCTGCCCACGCGGTGATCAAGAGCGACAAGCAGAAGGTCGTCAAAGCCTCCGTTCAACTCGCTGATTCCATCCGTGATTCCAAAATCGTGGTCTTCACCCGCCGCGGTATCACCGCGATTCGCGCCTCATTGATGCGTCCTGAGCACGCCCACATTTTCGCTTTCACTCCAGACGTTCGAGTTTGCCAAAAACTCGCTCTTGCCCGTGGCATCACGCCTTTCCTTGGCGAGATCTACGAAGATGTGCCCAAAACGATCGATGCAGCCATCGCACAGCTCATGGAAGCCAAGTTGATCGAACCTGGCACACCCTTGGTCATCATCTCGGACATTCTTCAGGGCGAATACATCATGGATTCAGTCATGCTTCACCGAGCCTGATTTCTATCCCCCCGCTCGTCCAATTCGATCTAACCAAACGGCCCCAGCTTTCGAGCTCGGGCCGTTTCTTGCTTTTATTGTAGCGTAATGACAGTTAGGATTTTGAGTGGGCGTAGTAATATTTAAGTCTCACCCGTTAGTATCATGAAGAAGCTCGTTCTCCCCTTTTCCCTATCCCTCGTTCTCAGTCTGCTGAGCTGTCTCAGCTTAAAGGCGGATCCTTTTATCCAAGCGAGCCAAACGAAATTCGATGCTTCCACCGAATTCACGATCAACTTCGATAAAAGCCTCGTCGCCGCCGATCAGGCGGGAAAGGTCACTAGCAGCATCCCGCTGAAGATCACTCCCCCGCTCAAGCACCGCTTGACCTGGGTGACAAGATCTCAAGCCAAGATCGAATTTCTTGAGACGCCTGTTCCGGCGAAGACCTATCAATTCGAGCTGAAATCGGGCCTCAAGCACGAAGACGGCACCAAGGTGCCGCAAATGCCACCTCTTAAGATCGCAACACCACGCTTCGCTTTGAGCTACGGCACCATGATCCGTGAGGAGGGCAGAGGAACCCGCGACCACCGCTACTTCCTCAGATTCAACACAGCGGTCGACCCCAATACCATTGCCAAACACTTGGTCTACCGCTCGAAAGAAGACCAAACGGTAGGCGTCAAAGTCAGCCCGACTCGGCCTAGCGAGCTCCCGAGCCGATACTACGTTCGCCCAACTTGGCAACAGAGCTTCGCTATCGCTCGCGGAGAGCGCAGTGACGAATTTGCAGATGATGAACTGCTCCCTGGCAGCGTCGTGGTCACCCCAGCCTCGCCCCTTCCCCTCGGCGAGAACTGGGAGCTCGTGCTCAAGCAGACCCTTCCTTCAAAGTCCTACCCCGCCACCCTCAAGGAAGTGCAATTCCGCTCGGTCGGCACGATCCGCCCGCTGGGCATCACAAGTTCATCGGCCGAGGTGCTCTTAGACTCCCCTCGATACATCAGTGTCAAATTCAACAACCAACTGGCCGAATACACCTCCGAGGAACTCGCCAAGCTCATCGTTGTCAGTCCCCGCGTGCCCGACTTGAATTTTGAGGTCGATGGCGCTTATCTCCAGATCAATGGTGACTTCACCAAGGTTGGACGGGTCAACCTCAAGGTTTCCCCAAAGCTCAGCAGCATTGATGGGCTGCAGATGGACGACAAGCTAGACGCCCGCGTTCACTTCAGACCTCTCAACTCGCAACTCAGCCTTCCAGGCTTCGATCACGGCCTCTTTGCCAAGGGAACGCGCCAGCACCAAATTCTCGCGGTCAACATGGCTGACTACCGCCTGCGCATCAAGCGTCTGAGCAAGGATCAACTGCCCGTCGCCCTGCAAGCTTATCGTCACTACAAGGCCAATGGACCGCATTACCAAGAAGTGATGAACGGTGTGGCTCTCCCCTACGAGCTCATCCCCGGCGAACAAATTCTTGATCAATCCAAGGAACTCGACCAGTCCTTGGATACTTCCAAGTTAATCGATATCGACTGGAACCGCATCACTGGCTCCGACCAAGGCACTGGCACCTATTTCGTCCAACTCAACGGCAGAGGCAGCACCAGAAGCGATCGAGTTTGCACTCAGGCCATCGTGCAAATCACCGACATTGGTCTTGGATGGAAATTCACTGACCGCGAGGCCATGGTCTACACCTACTCCTGTGAAACGGGTAAGCCCATTCAAGGCGTGGAAATTCGCATGGCTGGCAGCGATGGCAAAATCCTCCATCAGGGAAATACCGACGCGCAGGGCACCTTCTCTTTCCCCCGCAGCGACGGCGACTATTACCTCATCGCCAGCAAAGGGGCTGACCAGTTCGGTTGTGCCTTCAGCGGCAAGCCGGATTCCGTGGCCATGTGGCGTTTTCCCGTTCGCTTCTCCTGGCATGCTCAGCCCGAGACCGAGCGCAAGGTCTTCCTCTTCTCTGACCGGTCACTCTACCGCCCCGGTGAAGAGGCGCATTTCAAAGGCATCCTCCGCGATCTCGCTGGAAATGCCGTGCAATTCTCCGCCGATAAAGAAGCCGAGCTCATTCTAACCAACCCTGGTGGCCGGGCCTTGCTCGAGCAGAAAATTCGTTTTTCCGACCTCGGCACCTTTGATCTTTCCTTCAAGCTCCCCGAGGGGGACCTCGGCACCTACCAACTTCGTGTCCACTTCCCACGCGCCGAGGGAGAGGAAGAACCCGAGGGCTGGTATGACCGATGGATCGACGAGCAATCGCGCACCTTTGATCACCACTTTGCTGTCGGCGAATTTCGCCGCAATGCCTTCGAGATCGTCTCGGAAGCCGCACCGCTAGAGCCCGGTGACCGCACCTTTAACGTCGATTTCGAAGCCAAATACTACCAGGGCCAGCCCGTTGCCAATGCTCAGCTCTCTTGGTATCTGCGGGCTCAAACCATCGGTTTCTATCCCGATAACTTCCGCGAATTCTATTTCGGCGACCACCGTGAATATGACAGCCACTACTGGTATCACTACTTCGGCTACCGCGATGAGACCTTCCGCAACATGCGCTCCGAGTCCGAGAACGGCGAAATCGAATTGACCGAACTGGGCACCGCCAGCCTATCCCTTGAGATCCCAGAGAGCAGTTTCCCCACCCCTACCCTACTCAGCCTGCAGAGCGACCTGATCGATAGTAACGACCAGACGCTCTCCCACCAGAACCAGGCCACTTCTCACCCAGTCGACACCTACATCGGCATCAGACGCCTCGACCGCCTGGCCAAGGTCGGCAGCAGCTATAAACTCCCTGTCCTCGCCGTCGACTACCTCGGCAAGCAGATCGATCGCCCCATGGAAGTGAGCGTGAAAGTCGAGCGCTTCTGGACCGAAAAGTCGGCCACTGTCGATGACCAAGGCCGCAAGCAAGTCGCCAACACTGAAAAATCCGAAGTCGTCAGCCAGAGCAACTTGTCTCTACCCGCCGGCAAATCCGCCGACCTCAGCTTCGTTCCTGAGAATTCCGGCAATCACATCATCACCCTCACCAGCAAGGACAGCGAAGGACGTGAGATCAAGACCGCTTCGCAAATCCGAGTTTATGGCGACGATGCCTACCCTTGGGCTTACGAAAACGGCATGAAGATCAAGTTGGTTCCCGAAAAAACACGATTCCAACCCAACGAGACCGCCCGCATCATGGTCCAGACGCCCATTGAAGGCACCGCTCTCGTTACCATCGAGCGCGACAAGGTCATTCGCTCCTTCATCCAAGAGCTGACCACCGACAATCCAATCATCGAGATCCCATTGAAAAATGCCGATGCTCCCAATGTATTCGTCTCCGTTATGATGGTTCGTGGCTCTCGTGATAGCCTGAAAAAGATCAAGGAGCCCGAGCTCAAGCTCGGGTATTGTGAACTCCTCATCGATACCCAAGAGCAGCGGCTCAAGGTCGAGCTTGCCGAGGCTTCGGGATCGAAACGCCCCGGTGAACCCGTCACTTTGAGCGGAACCGTCACCACCGCCGATGGCAAGCCTGCCGCTGGTGCCGAGGTCGTGCTCTATGCCGAGGACGAGGGCGTCCTCAGCGTCATGGGCTATGAAACTCCCTCGCCCCTCGCCTATTTCTACGAGCCAAGATTCCTCCGCGTCAGCGCTGGCACTTCGCTTGATGAGTTCCTCTCCGAAGATGTGGCGAACCGCGGATTTGGTAACAAAGGATTCTTCGTCGGTGGCGGCGGTGGCGGCATCCCCCGGATCGAGGGAGAAATTCGCAAGGACTTCAACCCCTGCGCCGTTTGGGCTCCGACTCTTCGCACGGACGCCCAAGGTCGCTTCAGCATCACTTACACTTCTCCGGACACCCTGACCCGCTACCGCACCATCGCCGTGGCCCTGCATCAGCAAGACCGGTTTGGCAGCGGTGAGAGTTCAGTCACCATCAACAAGCCCATCATGCTGGAAGCAGCTGATCCACGCTTCGCCAGCGAAGGTGACAACATCGAGGCCAAGGTATCCCTCACCAACGCCAGCGAATTTACTGGAACCTGGGCCGTCACACTCCGGACCGGCCCCTGCACCACGATCACCAGCGAGGGCGGCAAGAGCTCCATGCAGAAGGAGCTCGTTCTCGCCCCCGGCGAGCGCGGAGCCTTGAGCTTTCCCGTGACTATGACCGACACTGGAAACGCCGCGTGGACCTGGTCCGCCAAGCCCGTCAGCATCGACGGCAAACAGCTCACCGCCGAGCAAACTCGCGAGCTGTCGGATGCGATGCAAAATGAATTCCCAGTCACCTTCCCGATGCCGCTCCTGCGTGAGCGCAACCTACGCCTCGCCAACCGTGAAGAGCCTAAAGTCGACCTTCTCGAGGGTCTGTCAGCCGACTTGCTCGAAGGACGCGGCGAGATTGAGCTAGAACTTTCAAATTCGCAGCTCGTCCGTGCCAAGAGCGCCGGCGAATACCTCCTGAGATACCCATACGGCTGCCTAGAGCAAACCACTTCATCCATGATGCCATGGCTCACGGTAAAAGACCTCGGTCCCTACATCCCAAGCTTCGCCAAG
>CAXIBU010000135.1:0-8627 GCA_964021555.1 uncultured Verrucomicrobiales bacterium
GGCACACTGGCAGGAGCTTCATCGGAGCTAGGAGGAGTCGCTTGTTGCGCTGCAGGAGCTGACGGAAGCGGAGCGCTCGAAGCCGGGAAAGCATCGCCTTCCTGACGCTGGCCGGGAATATTACTACCGCCATCCAGGGAAGCCACAGCTTCTGGCGTGAATTGAATTGATGGCGGAGCCAAAGGCCTCGAACCTTCCTTCGGCGAGTGGTGCACATGGCCAATCTCGTCGAGTGCCTCCGCTGGGCTCTCAGGCAGTGAGGGAATGCGAATCGGTGTGGTAAGTTTGAAGTCAGCCTGTTGATCGAGCTCCGAAATGAGTTTTTCATCCCTACGGATCCAAGGAAGCTCTTCCAACTTGATGTCATTGTCGCTCCATTCGCCCCAAAGTTTCTGAGAATCATCCACCCACATGAGCCAATACTCATATTCAGGGTCCATCAGGCCAGGTTGTTCGGCGCAGGCAGCTCCATAGAAACGCGCCGCCAAAATGACCATTCCGTGGTGCAGCAAGGCATTGCCGATTGCCAAGTTCTTGACGGGCTTGCCTTGATTTTGCTCAAGAACTGCATGGACCAAGCGAAGCGCACGCCTTGGCTTACCCTTAGCTAAAGTTCTAACGCTGAAAGCGATCTCAATATCAACCGGTGGAATTTCAGGCGCTGACCAAATCGTATTGGCGGCATCGAAGAACTTGCCTTGGTCGTATTGAATCTGAGCGACCCGCTTCCGGACGTCCCACAGCTCTGGGCTCGTTTCTAAGGTCTCTTCGAGGGCTTGGAGAGCTTTCTCCAAATCAGTTCCAGGCTTGTTCAAAGGTTTAGGGATCATAGGTAAGTGCCTATCACATTAGCCTTCCTGTAGTATGAGATAAAGCAGAAAGCATTGATCCGAGTGTTACACAGGAAAAATTTTGTAACAATCTCGCTCTATGCCCAATCAAAGGCATCTCTGATTTTCACTTCTCAACGGCGGCGGCGCAACAGAAGTCCGCTCGGAATTAGCACAAGAACGATCGAAGTCGGCTCTGGCACAAGAGTGCCCGTTATTGCGTCTATCTCATCGCGGAAAGTCGCGATATCAGTGATGTAGGTTCTACTCTCCAGTGAATCATCAAAGACAGAGACAATGTCCCCATCAGCGGAATAAGCATCCGCAGCCGAAAAGATCCCTGACAGCTCCCACTCTCCAGTGCCCGAGAGAGTAAAGACACCACCACCTGAATCACCACCCGAGCCCTGTGCTTCATTGGAAGTCGTCCACTCTCCCAATCCAGGTTCGTCAAAAACGGTTGAGAAAACCTGAGTCCCGGGGATACCAGGTCCAGAAAATGGAAAGACGACACCATCAGGACTATTGGCAACATTATTGGTGCCCCAGCGCATCACTCGATCGCTAGTCCAAGTGTAGCCTGAATCTCCACCGCCAAAATCGGTTGCGTCTGACAGAAGTGGATTGATCGAACCTGCCTCGGCCCTCTGACGCCCACGGCCCATCATAGCAACGAATTCTCCAGCAATGGGGCTTGAACTTGCCAAGGTAACGGGGCTCAAATTTGGCAACGGCAGAGCAGTCGTAAATCGGTTCAACGAAAGATCCGAGCCTGGGATCGGGAAAACGTTGGCAGCACCAGGGTGTGTGTAAGTTGTTCCTCCAATAGTAACATTAGAGACATCATTAAAAATGTGTTCGGCTGTGAGCACCCAAAAATCTGAAGTCCCTGGATTGTATCCCAGATAGATCCCAGTCCCGCCTGCTGAATACGGGATGACATTATCAAAATTCGGAAAACTCGTCCCCGTTGCTGACTCAAATTGAGATCGGGTCGTATTGTTGGAGGATCCAGCACCATTGGCACCTGCGACAATCACTGCCTGGCTTGATTCCGAGATTGCTAGCAGAAGCCCCGCGACAATTAATCCTCCTCTTTTCATAGTGGAGATCGTAGTGACCATATGCACTTGATGTAAAGCATTCAACAGAGTCCTACGTCTCTCACCGGACTAGTATTTCCGCCAGAGGGCTGGGACGAACATCACCAGGATGGCGAACAACTCAAGCCTGCCAAGAATCATCAGCATCGACAGGAAAACGTGGGTCACTGGTCGAAAGTGAGCAAAATTTTCAGTTGGACCAACATCACCAAACCCAGGTCCGATATTCGCTAAAGTCGCGATCACCGCACCAAACGACGTGAGTAGATCGATCCCGTTCCCAGCCTCCAATAAGGACACCATCATTGCCCCACCTAAGAAAATGAAGCCATAGAGTGCCACAAAGAGGACCGTTTGAGCGCGGAGGTTTTCACTGATACTGCGACCGTTCATTTGCGTCCGAAACACCTGATTCGGGCGATAGGCTCTGATCACATCATGACGGATCGCCTTGAGAAAAACGAGAAGTCGACTCACCTTCATCCCTCCCGAGGTCGAGCCAGCACAACCACCGACCAACATGATCGAGGCCAAAATCACCAACAGAAATGCGGGCCACATTTCATAGTCGACCGAGCCAAATCCTGTGGTCGAAATGATTGAGGTAGTGATGAATGAGGTATGACGCAGGTGCGTTCCAAACTCTCTCCAATCCCCATTCTCCAGACACAGCCCTACGGCCATAAGCAACATCGAACCAACTACAATGATCAGGAACCACCGACCTTCTTCGTTGGCGCGAATGCGTTTCCAGCGATTCTGGAAAAGCATTGGATAGAGTAAGAAATTCAGGCTGCAAGCAGTCATCACAATCGACAGCCAGATCTCAATCCACAAACCAGTCTTCCACCCCGAAAAATGCCCGATACTAGCGTCATGCGGGCTGAAGCCACCGGTCGAGACCGCAGTGAATGAGTGGGCGACCGAATCGAACCAAGTCATGCCCAGCCCATGCAGCACCACGATCGAGCAGGCTGTGAAGAATAGATAAACCTTGAGCAGCGAATTTGCCGTATCACGGATCCGCGCTGCAGTGGCCTCCCCAGTTTGCAATGAGGATTCCGCTCGGAACAGAGACTTTGATCCCACCCCGATTGAGGAAAGGAGCGCGACGAAGAGGACAAGAATCCCCAGCCCTCCCAACCACTGCGTCACTGCACGCCAGAGTAAGATCCCACGCGGCCATTCAGAAAGTGAGCCAATCACCGTCGAGCCGGTCGTGGTGAATCCGGAAATCGATTCGAACAAGGCGGACGCCGGATCAAGGTAGGGAGCAGCTAAGATGAATGGTAGAGCCCCAAAAAAACCGAAAAAGATCCAGCCCGCACCGACCACCACCATCCCCTCTCGACGTGGAATTCGCTCTGTTTTTCCGAGTCCGCTCAGGCAGAGCAGGACGCCGATAAAGGCGGTGAGCCCTGATGAGGTCATCAAAGCCATCGTCGCATCTTCGTGATGTGGGCTCTGATCAAAGTAAGCAAATACCCCGCAGGCCATCATTGCCACGCTTTCCAGGAGGAGAAGGATGCCAAGGAGCTTGCCGAGAAGTTTGAAATTCATAGAGGGAAAAGATCGATCAGCCTAGTGAACCAGACGCAGGAACTTCTTCATCGCCATGCTCGAGACCAGCGCATAAATGTGATCGCCTGCCGCCAATAGGTCGTCTGCCGCCGGTGGCTCGGCATGGATGCCGTGAAGACGTCCGATCAGGACACATCCTTGGGGCCACTCAACCTCGTGGACCTTATGACCAGCAACGATCGCGCCCTTGGCAATACGGGTCTCAATCAGATCACCAGCACCGAGTTTCTTAACCAAGTGGAACTTGTCATCAGTGATGAAGCGCTCCAGTTCGCGACGAGTCGCTTCCCGAGGGCTGACCGCCGCCTGCACGCCAAAGTGGTGCCCGCTCGCTGAAATGGCATCCGCATAGTCCGAACGGTGAATCAAGGTCAGGCATTTGGCCGCCCCGAGATTGTGCGCCTGCAAGCACGTCATCACGTTATCCTCATCACTATTTGAGGTCGCTACGAAAAAGTCGACATTGCCAATCTGCTCTTCTTCGAGCTCAGAAACCACTGTCGCATCAACGTTTATCACGGTGGTGTCCGAAAGTCGGTCGGTCAGCATCTGGCAGAGCTTGGTATCTTTTTCAAAGATCCTCACCTTGCAGCTCCAGCTCTCCAGCATCTGTGCCAGCGCGAAGCCATATTCGCCGCCGCCAAAGATCACCACGCGCAATTGCTCATCCTCACACCTCGCCTTGCACAATGACGGGACCAAATCCGCCAGTCGCCTCGGCTCGCCAAAGATGGTCACCAGGTCCCCGGCCTTCAATGCCGTATCCGCCTTCGGAACAAAATGATCGCCACCCCGCTGAATCGAGGCAATTCGGGTCCGCTCAGGGAATTTCAATTCCGCCAAGGATTTGCCAACCCATTGCGATTTCTCGGAAACTCGAACTTGTTGCAGCTCAATGCGACCACGAGCAAGCTCTTCGACGTGCACGGAATCCGGGTTCCTGATGAATTTCGACAGCTCAATCGCCGAAAGCCTCTCCGAGCTGAAAAGGTGGTCGATGCCAAATTCTCCGCGATAATCAAACAGCCATTCCTCACGCTGCAAGCGGGGATGCACCCGTGCCACGGTCTGCTCGACGCCCATTTTCTTGGCCATCGATGAGGCCATGATGTTAATCGAATTTTCACTGGTCACTGCCATGAACAGCTCACAGTTCCCTACCCCAGCCTCCAGCAGGACCTCAACCGAGGTTCCATCGGCGAACATCACCCGTGCGTCCAACTGCTGCTCTAGCTCTTGGGCCAGTTGCTCGTTGCTCTCAATCACCGTAATGGCATGAGCTTGGCGCGAAAGTCGCGTCGCCAAATGTCGGCCGATCTCACCGGCGCCAACGATAATGATATTCATAGCTAGGGGCGGGAATGCTTCCCCAAGACTACAGAAAAGTCAAAGCGCATCTCAGTTCAAGATTCGCTTGCCATTGACACCAGCCCTCATTAGGCGCTGAATCCTTTTTCAAATGCAAGCTGATCTCTATCAACCGACCATCGCGATTGTCGGACGTCCCAACGTCGGCAAGTCGGCGATCTTCAATCGCCTCGCCGGACGTAAGATCTCCATCGTTCACGACCAGCCGGGCGTCACTCGCGATCGCATCTCTGCACCCTGCAAGATGACCGATACCCGTGCAATCCTAGTGGACACCGGTGGCATCGGCGCGACTTTGGAGGACGGATTTGCCGATCAAGTCACGACTGAGGCAGAAATCGCCATGGAAACCGCGGATTTGATCCTCTTCGTAGTCGATGCTCGCGATGGCATCACTCCCATCGATCAAGCGCTCTCCAAGAAACTGCGAAATGCGCGCCCAACGGTGCAACTCGTGGTCAATAAGGTCGATTCCGCAAACCAAGAGCACATCGCCGCCGACTTCGCCAGCCTCGGATTTGGCATGGGCCTGACCACCTCCGCCGAGCACGGCACCGGATTTTCCCAGCTCTGCGATCGGATCGACGAGCATCTCTCTGGCTTCCTCGATACCCAACAAGAGCTCGCTGATGATGACGAGGATGACGACGATTCAAAGTCGCTCAAGATTGCCCTCGTTGGTCGTCCCAATGTTGGCAAGTCATCCCTGGTAAATGCGATCCTCAAAGACGAGCGCACCATCGTCTCCGACATCGCCGGCACCACCCGCGACGCCGTCGATATCCCTTACCTTCGGGGTGACGATCACTTCACCTTGATCGATACCGCAGGGCTTCGCCAGCGTCAGAAGATGGATACTTCCGTCGAGGTATTCTCCGCCATGCGCACCGAGCGCTCGATCCGGCGCGCCGACCTCTGCTTGCTAGTAATCGATTCCGAGCAAGGCGTCACGGCCATGGACCGCAAGATTGCCAAGGTTATCCAGCAAGAGCGCAAGCCCTGCATCATCATTCTCAACAAGTGGGACTTATTCGAGCCCAAGCGCTCCAAAGAAGCGCGGATGAAAAAACTCAGCGACCACGTTCGCAGCGACCTTTTCTTCCTAAACTACGCTCCATTCGTCGTCTGCTCAGCCAAGGAAGGCCAGTTCCTCAACAAGATTTTCGCCACGATCCAACGGGTCCGTGAAGCCTCCAGTAAAACCATTACCACTGGCATCTTGAACCGCCTGCTCGCCGAGGCGATGGATGCGAATCCTCCGTCACAGCACAAGAAGCTCAAGAAACGGTTCAAGCTCTTCTACGCCAGCCCAGCCGTCAACGAGCGCTACACCAAAATTCCGGTTCCGAGCTACATCCTCTTCGTCAACGACAAGCGCCTCCTCCAAGAGAGCTACGAGCAATACCTGGCAAACCGGATTAAGGAAAAGCACCCACAACTTGGATTACCCATCGTCTTCTCAGTGCGCTCTCGGAACGCCAGTAAGTCGCAGGGCAAGAGTTAAGGTCTCCCCTACCGATTCTTTCACCCCGGGTTTTCAATCTAGACTAGGCTCCCGAATTTTGTGTCTATAGAAGCACATGATTCGCGCACTATTAGCCAGCCTACTGATCCTTCCGGCCGTCGCCGCTGAGCGTCCCAACATCGTTTTCATCTTCACCGATGATCACGCTTTGAATGCCATTTCGGCCTATGGCTCGAAGCTTGTAGAAACTCCTAACATAGACCGCATCGCCAAGGAAGGTGTGCTGTTTGAAAATTCGTTCTGCACCAATTCGATCTGTGGCCCCTCCAGGGCTTCGATCATGACTGGCAAGCACAGCCACCTCAATGGCTTCACTGGGAATGTCGGGGTTCCCTTTGATGGTAACCAGACCACCATGCCGCGGCTTTTTCAGGCCGCAGGCTACCAAACGGCCATTTTCGGAAAATGGCATTTGAAGTCGGAGCCCGTCGGTTTCGATCGTTGGGAGATTTTCCCAGGTCAGGGCAATTACTACAATCCCGTTCTGCTCCAGCAGGGAGGCGGCAAGAAGAAGATCCAAGGCTACGCGACCGACATCGTTACCGACCTTTCCATCAATTGGCTGGAAAAAGAAAGGGACAGCGACAAGCCCTTCATTCTTTTCACCCAGCACAAGGCGCCGCATCGCACCTTCTCCCCCGCACTTCGCCACCTCAATACCTACACTGACAAAGACCTGCCAGTGCCGGATACTTTCTTCGACGACTATCAGAACCGCTCGAAAACACTCGCAAAACATGCCATGGGCATCGCCGACCACATGGCATGGGACTACGACCTGAAGGTCCCTAGCAGCCTCGTCGAAAAATACCAGCTCACCGGCCGCAACCATATCCGCTGCGTCGAATACCCCAGAATGAATCCCGAGCAGCGAGAAAAATGGGATGCCTTCTACCAGCCGAGGAATTTGAAAATGCTAGAGGCCTTCAAGGCCGGGAAAATGAGCGACCGTGACCTCGCCCTCTGGCGCTATCAGCGCTACACCAAGAACTACCTGCGCACTGTCCTGTCAGTCGATGAGAACGTCGGGCGCATGCTCGACTACCTTGATGAGTCCGGCCTAGCCGAGAACACCATCGTCATCTACTCCTCGGATCAGGGCTTCTATCTCGGCGAGCACGGCTGGTTCGATAAGCGCTGGATGTTTGAGGAAAGCCTCTCCATGCCCTTCATGATCCGCTGGCCCGCTGCGATCAAAGCTCAAGGGCCGAAATCCGAACTGATCCAGAACATCGACTACGCCCCGACTTTGCTCAGCGCCGCCGGCATCGAAGTGCCGCGGGAAATGCAGGGACGCTCGATTTTGCCTCTGGTGCAGGACAAGTCCGCTTCCACCGAATGGCGCGATGCCATTTACTACGCCTACTACGACCACGGTGGCGAGCACCAAGTCCCCCAGCACGACGGAATTCGAAACGACCGCTACAAGCTCATCCACTTCCCCCGCTCCAAGGAATGGAACCTCTTCGACCTAAAAGAAGATCCCAAAGAAATGCGCTCCATTCACGCCGATCAACCCGAGCTATTGGCGAAAATGAAGAAGCGCTACCAAGAGCTGAAAGAAAAATACGCAGTCTCCTCCGCAACTATCCCTGCTTCCCGCCGCGACAAGTGGTGGCAGGACCGCTTCAAGCAGATCAATCAGCGCGATCCCCAACAACACGCCAAGGCACAACTCGTCTTCGTCGGCGACTCCATCACTCAGAGTTTCGAAGGTCCGGGCAAGAAGGTATTTGAAAAGAATTACGCCAAATTCGATGCGGTCAACCTCGGCTTCAGTGGCGACCGGACCGAACACGTCATGTGGCGCCTCCAGAATGGCAACTTCCACCACTTGAAGCCTAAAGTCGCCGTCGTCATGATCGGCACCAACAACACAGGCCATTCGATGCAGCCCGCCATCCAAACTGCGCAGGGCATCCGTGCCATCCTCGATCAGATCCACAGCAAATCGCCCGATACCAAGATTCTGCTAATGGGCGTCTTCCCGCGCGGCGTCCAGCCAAACGACCCCAAAAGGATCCGCACGAAAGAGATCAACGATCTCATCCAATCCTACGCCGATGACAAAGTCGTCTTCTACCAAGACATCTCGGAAGACTTCCTCGATGAAAACGGCGTCATCCCCAAAGACATCATGGGCGACGCCCTCCACCCCAGCGCCAAAGGCTACGAGATCTGGGCCGAGGCCATCGCCCCCACCCTCAAAAAACTCGGCCT
>CAXIBU010000136.1:0-8591 GCA_964021555.1 uncultured Verrucomicrobiales bacterium
CGACATCCATCGAGCAAGAGCGGCTTGGTGGAGACGTTCATCAGCTCGAAAAATTCGAAGTCGTCCTCGTCCCATGACGAATTTACCGCTAGCTCGCTGGCGCTGGGATCAAGCGGATGGTAGTTGAGCTCGCTAATTACGAGATCGCCTGGATTCGGTAAAACAGGCTGCTGAGTGACCAGAAAACTTTGCCGGTTCATCGCGCTCCACGTTCCATTTACCAAGGCCCTAGCACTGAGCGTCTCGCTCTCTGTCAGAATGATGTCGGGCTGCCTCGTGGCGTCTAGCTCTGCGACCAGTGATAGGTCAAAACTGATATCAGAACTCGTAGGCAAGACCTGATGGATCGCCACAGCGATGACGTTCGTCCCGACTCTCAGTTCATTCGGATCGATGGAAAACTGGCTGATTGCCTGCTCGTTCGCTCCACCAATCGCCGAAAGAGCACGAGTTTGATTGCTCAGAATGCCATCAGGCAAATTGCTGCGCACGACCTCTTCGCCATTCAAATACACGACCGCACCATCATCTCGCAAGAGCTCCAAGGTTAGCCCGACAACGGTGGTAGGGTCATCGATCTCAAAGGCTTTTCGAAAGTAGTAAACGATGGATTTATTGTCCGGGTCATTTCCAAAATCGAGTTCGGTGATTTCGTCACCATCACCATATCCGAGTTGGGCATTTCCCGAGGACCAGTCGTCATCGTCAAATTCAGGTTGGTTCCAAGTCGCACCTGGAAATACCCCGGCATCCCAGTAGCGCCACTTACCCCCGGCACGGATGAGCTGACTGGATTGATCGGCGACCCCATTAATCGACTGGGCACCTTCTCTAATGGCACCACCCGGCAAACGAGGATCACTTCCATCGCGCGTGTAGTAAACCGTGCCACCACTCGGGCTACTGATAGCGACACCAAAGCCAGGCTCCACAATGCCACCATTACGACTCAGCACCGGAGCTTCCACTGAAGGATACCAGCCATCTCGGCGAAACTGAGCAAGCGCACCGTCCCGCTGTTGGGCCATTTGGCTATCGATGAGGTTCTGCTGGAAGGCTAGGAACGATGCTGGGGTGCGGTAGCCCCAACGGGCGGATTCACAGAGGAAGCTTAGTTTGGTCTCATCGACCCGGCGCTGCAAGCGCTGGCGCATTTCATCCAAGCTCAACACCCCGTCGGCAAACAAGCGGCGATGAATTTGATCGGCTAGGTAAATCCGAAATTCGGGATCGATCTCAGCCAAGAGCTCACCGAGTAAATTCCCAGGACCACCCGCATCATTGTTCTGCCCTGCTGGTTGAGTATTGAAGAATCCATCGGCATCATTGAGGTAAAATTGTGCCTTGGTGCCACCGGTGAAGGGCTGCAGAACCGTGCGATACTCATTCTCACTGCGACCGACCTCATACAGGATCATGAAGTCGAGGTAGCTTTGGAAGTCCACCCGCTCTTGAAGCTCCGCCCATGGCGAACTGCCCGTGGCACGCGACAAGATATCTGCCCATCCCCTGCCATCGCCGTCATAGACCACCCCCGGGGCCCAGCCGCCGACGTTCTTATTGCCATTGATTGCCTCATAGGTATCTGGATCACCGCCAAGGTAATCGGCGGCCATTTTGGCATTCCAGCGCTCGCGCAGGTGGTATTGCCCCCAGTAGCGGCCGTTAATCATCACGTGAACGTAACGTCCGTGCGGCGCGAGGTTACCCATTTCAAGCAAGCTGTCGTCGGTGAACCGATTCGACAAGTAGGCCCCGCGCAGCACCATGTCGTGCGAACCACTTCGCAGGTCCAATGCGTCAAATTCATCGACCGGGGAACTGTCCCGCTCGAAGCCCTCAAATAAGGGGAAATTCAATTTCCCCGGTCCATAGAGTTTGCGAAACTTCAACCGGAAGCTCTTCTTGGCAAAATTCGTAAAATAGCCTCCAAAGAGCGCGATCCCCGCATCCACTTGAAACCCCTTTGAACCATCGGCCTTGATCCATTCTACCGAAGTCACCTTCTCGACCGAATTGTCCACTTGCTCAAATTCATCGACGCTCAGAGAGATGATCGGCAGGGCGCGCAGAGCATCCTCCATCTGCGCCCCGTATTCGGCTGACTGGTAAATCGCAGGATCCATATCAGCAGACCTCACCAGGTCCGTCGCGAAGACGTAAGTTTGAGTATCGATATCCGTCGGCTCCAGGCCATCTTTCACCGCCATGGCCCGGATCACTTGGGTCGAGTCAATCCGGATCGGCCCCGTGTAGAGCTGATCTTCGCTCTCGCTGGGATGAGTCCCATCGCTTGTGTAATAAATGCGCGCGCCCTCGGTCGCAGTGCTGATCGTCAGATCGAAAGGCGCATCAAAGAACCCTCGATCGACATCGAACCGGGTGTCCGCCACGAAACCAAGCACCCCACCCGAATTTGCCGCACCTGGCGTCGGGTTTGGAAAGTATCGGAACTCACCCACCTCATTGAGGCCATAGCTCTGATCTTCATACTGTTCGGGAAAAACCGCATTCGCTGGATAGTCCGGCGGCCAGAGGTCGAGAGTCTCCGGAGAGTCCGAGGCGATCATCGCCAGGTAATCACCATCCGATGCCAATCGAAAGTCCGTGTGTAATTCGCCGCTAATCCGATTCTTCCCAGATGCGAAAACGACCAAATATGCATCGGCTTGAAGCCATGTCCCCTCGGGGAAACGCCAAGGAGTCGTCGCTCCGGGAATATCGCTCAGACCTATGCCACCAAGGTCTATCGCGAAGGGGTTCGGATTGAAGATCTCGATCCAATCTTCGGCGTCGCCATCTTCGTCAACCAGGCCTTCATCATTGCTAGCCAGAATTTCACTGAACTGCGGTGGCAATACGTCGCCCCCGACTTGCACTCGGATGCTCTGGCTGGTCACCCCGAACGCATTTGTCGCACGAAGCTCGAACGCTTGGGTGGAATCCACTTGGAGCGTAATCGTCCCGTTCGATTCCAAGGAGCCGTAGCCCACCAGTTCCAGCTCATCCGCCGGTCCGACCGACCAGTTGAAAGTGACCGTCCCCGCCTCTGCCAAGCGCACGCCTTGTTCGAAGGACTGCCCGTTAATTTGGACGGTAAATGACTCGATGATCGGTGTTGGTGGGCCGAGGTCTCTCAGCACGATGGCATTGTATTGAGGGTGCTCCGCGCCACCGCCAATGAAGCTCAGTTCTTGGGTTGCTGCATCAGCGATAAAGGAACCTATCACAAACTGTCCGGGTGGGCCCGAGCGCAGAGTGACCGGATTGGTTCCAGGCCCGCTGGCGTAAGTCTTGGACCTTCCCGTGCAGCACGATCGAGTATCAGCCAACCACAGCTGCAAGCGATAGCGGTGCCCAACTTCGAGATTAGTAAGCTGAAGAGATGTCGCAGAGCTATTCCAAGTCATCGTGCTGAGCAGGACTTCGTAGTTCTGATCTTCTCCGCGATCATACGGATCCATGTTACCAACTTCACTGGACAAAATCGGACCGGCCACGAAAGTCATCGCCTGCTCGCCACTGCCCAGGGTCACTGTTCCGCCACCGCCATTCCAGCGATAGACAGGATCACCCAGCTGATCGAAATCAGTTAACCGCCCAGTGATGTCCTGAGGCTCTTCCCAGAAAATCTCTGCAGCACCAAGCCAAGCGACTTGAATCAGCAGCATCGAGATCAGGGGGATCTGTCGTAGAAGTTTCAAACGCAGCAACCTAGAAACATATTCGCAGCCTCGCAAACAAAAAGCCCCCGCCTCGGAAAAAGTCTGACAACATACCCAGTCAAGCTCAAGCGGCCCTGCGCTTCAGTATCACCCCATCAATTTACATTCGAAAGATTGATTCTGCCCATTCCCGTGTCTAACTTCGCCGCATGAGCACCGCTGCAAATTGGACATCCGCCCGCGAATTTGAAGACATTCGCTACGAAACCACTGATGAAGGCCAGATCGCCAAGATCACCATCAATCGCCCCGAAGTTCGGAATGCCTTTCGCCCTCAAACGGTTAAGGAGCTGCTCATTGCTCTCGAACTCGCTCACGAAGACCCCACGGTGGGGGTGATCATCCTCACAGGCGAAGGCGAGAAGGCTTTCTGCTCGGGAGGCGATCAAAAAGTCCGTGGTCACGCAGGATACGTTGGTGAGGACGGCATCCCCCGCCTCAACATTCTCGACGTTCAGAAAAAAATTCGTGGTTTGCCAAAGCCAGTGGTCGCCATGGTTGCGGGATACGCCATCGGTGGCGGACATGTCCTTCACGTCGTCTGTGATCTCAGTATCGCCGCTGACAATGCCATTTTCGGCCAGACCGGCCCCAAGGTCGGGTCATTCGATGGAGGCCTCGGCTCAAGCTATTTGGCCCGCATCGTCGGCCAGAAGAAAGCTCGTGAGATCTGGTATCTGTGTCGTCAATACGATGCCCAGCAGGCTCTCGATATGGGATTGGTCAATACCGTAGTCCCCTACGAAGAACTCGAAGCAACGACTTTGCAGTGGTCACGCGAAATGCTCGAGCATAGCCCGATCGCCCTGCGCTGTTTGAAGGCTTCTCTCAATGCCGACTGTGATGGCCAGATGGGGCTGCTCGATCTTGCGGGCAATGCCACCCTGCTCTATTACATGAGCGAAGAGGCCAAAGAGGGCAAAAATGCTTTCGTTGAGAAGCGCAAGCCGGACTTCTCCAAATTCCCACGCGTGCCCTAAGCTGCGAGCCCTACCTGATGAAAGGCTTCAAGGGGAAAGCTCCCGCGTCGAAATTGGGTGCTGGACTTCATCGCCACGCTGCGACAAATTTCTCACTCATCGTCTAAGGTCGATGAGGATAGGCTATGTCTGAAAGTTCGAAAAAATTCCGTCCCGGAGGTGGCTGTCTCGCGCTCCTCTTCATCTGTGGCTTCTTCGGGTTCTGCTGCTGGCTCGTCTACGTGGCCAGTCAACCGCAGGACCTCAGCGACATCGCCGCCTATGCCGAGCTGAAGGGCGGCACGGAAGATGCAACTGAAGGGGGTGCTAGCCAGATTGCACCGCGCAACCTACTTCAAGTCCTGACCGACGCCGATTTCAATGGCGATTCCGTCGAGATCACCGAGAGCGAGCTGAACCGCTACCTGCACATGACGCTTTCGCCCAAGCAGCGTGGCATTTTCAATCTTGTCACTGGCATCAATGGCGTTTGGATCAGACTTCATGACGGCTTCGCCGAAGTGATCATTGAGCGAAAAATTCAAGGTTACGAGACCAGCTTCGATCACCAGTTCTCTTACTTCATCCAAGTTGAGCCTCAGGAAGACGGCAGTATCGCCCTCGATTACAATGGTGGTGAGCTCTTCGGCGGTCTCGCAAAAATGGGCTCACAAGCGGGACAACTATCACTCCCCCAGAGCGCCAATGCGCTCTTCGGCACCGCGGCTGAATCCATCGCAGCCGTTTACGAAAAGGAGCTCGAATTTCTAACGGAAAAGTCAGCTCGACTTGAGATCAGCCAAGACCGCATCCTTTACGTCGGGCGTGGCACTGGGAAACCTCGATGATCCGATGAATAGTCGCCTGCTCATTTTCTTCACCGGACTGTGCTTGCCCTTGGCTACCACGGGCCAGGCTCAGGAAAATGAACCAGTGCCTAACCGCGCTGAAGTTCTGGAGCCAGCTCCCGTTGCCGACCGGACTTTCAGCAAGACCAAGCAGTTTGTCGTGAGCGGCGGCGACGCCCAGGCTCGCGGTGCGGTGGCCTCGATTGCTGAAGAGCTGAAAGAGCGAATGCACAAACTGCTGGGGATCGAGCAGGAAGAAGACGGGTGGAAAAGCCTGATCACCGTCAGCCTTGAAGGTGATCCGAACCAGGCACGTCCACCCTTCCCTTTCAAGCGCGTCATTGCCACTGGTCCCCGACTTTATCGCTTACGGGCCCACCTCGGCCAAGGGCTGCAATTGTCCAAGCTCGAGGCCCAGTTGGTGCGCCTCATCTTGCTCGAGCACAACCTCCGCGAAGTGCCGGACGACGACCTCATCGATGGCATGAAAGTCCCGCCTTGGGCCGTCGAGGGCATCCTGGAAGCGATCCGCTACCGCAGCGACGAGATCAATCGGGCAGTTTATAAGAAACTTTACGAAGACGGCTCTATCCTAAGTATCGACGAGCTCCTTAAAGTTGAAAAACCGGAGAAACTCGACGCCGCCACTCGCCAAGTCTACACCGCTTCATCCGGTGCCCTCATCCTCGCACTGACCTCTCAGGACGGAGGAAAGTCAGCCCTCATGTCCTCGATCCGGTCCCTGATCCTTGATCCGGCTGATCCACGCTCGACGCTTCAACGTGACTTCCCCGGGCTCAACCTTGGGAAAAAGAGTCTCGAAAAATGGTGGGCCCTGCAAGTTGCCAACCTCGCGGCACCACTCACCTCGGAGTCCCTCACCATAGCGGAGAGCGATGAACGCATTGACCGTATCCTGACCTTCCGCCTCAAGAACAAGGATACCGATGAAGTTACCGTTTTTTTACCCGATCAAGTGCTGGAGGCCAGTCAGCACCCCGCCTCTCGCGTCGCCTTCCTCAGTGCTCAGCAGCAATTCTCGAGACTCAGTTTTCGTTGCTTCCCTGACTACCGCCCGATCATCCTGGAGTATTCGCGCATCCTCAACGAGCTCAACCTAGGCAAATCCAAAAAAGCCGAAATCCGACTCTCAAATTTGGCCAAAGAAAGGCAAATCATGATGCAGCTTTCGATACGAGCCCGTGATTACCTCGACTGGTATCAAATCACTTCGCCGGAGGCCCGTAGTGGCCGCTTCAAGGAGTTCCTTGAAGCCATGGAGAAGCTACGCTCTACGCCGAAAAAGCGCAAAGACCCGATCTCGAGCTACCTGGATGTCATCGAGCGTTTCAAAGAACGAGAAAAGTAACTGTCTCCAGCTCTGGATCGGTTTTGCGCCATGACGGCGCAGTGATAGAACTAAAATCCGCTTTTCGAGCCCGGAAAATGCCCTGATAGCAAGTTGTAGACGAGCACACCGACATAAAGGAGCACGCTCGCTCCGATGGCACCAAAACCACCAAATGGCAGGTATTCAAGGGCGAGCAAAGACAGAGCCAAATTGAGCGATGCCAGAAAGAAGCCTTTCGAGCGGTAGTCGTTATTTCCGAGATAATAGAACAGGCCTGTGGTGACAACAAGTAGCATGGTGGAATAGGTCCGAAAGTCACAGGGAACCGATTCAATTGCAATACCAAGGTGGAATTTTGGCTAAGCTGTGTTTACCTATCACATGAAACTAACACTTGGACTTGCCCTGCTGTTTACCACGGCCCTCTCTTCGTTTGCTTCAGGTAAGGACAAAGTCTTAATGGTTCTGACCAATCACGGTAGCTTGGGCGATACGGGGAAAGACACCGGGTTCTACCTATCGGAAGCCGCGCATCCACATGAAGTCTTCACCAAGGCTGGCTACGAGGTCGTCTTTGCGAGCCCTGATGGTGGATTTGCACCAGTCGATCCCAAGTCACTGAAAGACCCCGATGAGGCAAGCTCGGCATTTCTCAAAAAGTTTGTCAGCGACCACGCGGACTCGAAGGGCATCAAGGACACACTCGCCCTCGGCAAGCTGAAAGCCTCCGACTACCGCGGTATCTTCTTTGCAGGAGGCCACGGAACCATGTGGGACTTCAGAAAAAATGCCGAGTTGCAGAAGATGACCTCGACGATGTTCGAGCAAGGAGCGACGGTCGGCGCTGTCTGCCACGGTCCGGCTGCCCTGATCAATGTCGTGCTCAGCGATGGCGAGCCCTTGGTCAAAGGACGCAAAGTCGCTGGGTTCACCAATCGGGAGGAAGAAGCAGTCGGCTTGACCAAAGTCGTTCCCTACTTGCTTGAAACCGAATTGAAGAAAAAAGGTGCCGAATTTGCAGGAAACTCCGAAAACTTTAAATCTCAAGCGGTCCGAGATGGGCAGCTCGTTACGGGTCAAAATCCCGCTTCGGCCACCGCTACCGCTGAACTCTTCGTTGAGGCCTTGAAGGACTCCAAGGCACCTAAGTAGGAGATCCCCTCTTGCCTAGCGGCCCGCCTTTTTCAAAGACCGCTCAAGAAAAGCAACGAACTCCGGCGGCTTCCCCTGACCGGTGAAAGAATCCAGCTTTTGCTCCTTCGCCGTGATCGTATGTAGCGATGGGATGCCCCGGACTCCATACCTCTTCGCAATCTTGGCATTCTCAGGCTTGTCAGTATCCAGATAGACCCAGACGAATTTATCATGATAGGGCTGCACACTCTCATGTGGATAAAGCTCCTTTTTGTTCTTCTGACAAGGACCACACCAGCTCGCGGAAAAGATTACCAGCACCGGCTTCTCGCTGATCTTGGCCTCCTGAAGCCCCCGCGTGTAGCTCCCGTAATAATCAGGCTCATCCCCCACAGCTCCTGAAAGTCCACTGCCCAAAAAGTCGAAGCCACCTCCTTTCATCTCTTTGTTTACCATCCAGGCGAATAAAGCGATACAGGCGAATAAGGCTGTCAGACCAACGAATCTCATACTGCGGAGCTTAACGGGAAGACCTGGCAAACACCATTCATTTTCTTTTGAAACCGATCGCCCG
>CAXIBU010000137.1:0-8430 GCA_964021555.1 uncultured Verrucomicrobiales bacterium
TGATCCGCGGCCACTGGCAGACGATTGTTCCGGCTTTGTTCCGCAGAATTCCGCTGCTGACCGAGGAGCGTGAGCGCTTGGAGCTGGACGACGGCGACTTTCTCGATCTGCAGTGGCACCGAACGGGGAGCGACCGTTTGGTGATCTTGTCTCATGGGCTAGAGGGCTCGGCAAATGCGAGCTACATCCAAGGGATGGCGCGGGCATTTGCGAAGCGGGGCTGGGACGTGCTGGCGTGGAATTGTCGCAGTTGCAGCGGTGAGATGAATCGGCTCCTGAGATTTTATCACAGTGGGGTGAGCGATGATCTCAGGCGGGTGGTTGACCACGCGCTATCAACCCATTCGGCGGATAAGATCGCATTAATCGGCTTTTCACTTGGCGGGAACTTGACCCTCAAATACCTCGGTGAAGAGGGCAAAGGAGTGTCTCCCCGACTAGCGGGAGCGGTGGCATTTTCAGTGCCCTGCGACTTGGCCTCATCTTCGCAGCGGCTGGGAACTTGGCTGAATCAGCGCCTCTACATGCAGCGTTTCATCAAGACTCTGGTGCAGAAACTTCGCCTCAAGAGTGCTGAGTTCCCCGGCGAGATCGATCTAAGTGGGATCAACAAAGTTAAAACCTTCAAGCAATTCGATGATCGCTTCACCGCGCCCCTGCACGGATTTACCAGCGCCGAGGATTACTGGGAAAAGGCAAGTTCGCGCCCTTACCTGCCCCTCATTCAAGTGCCAACCCTACTCGTTCAGGCGCGCAATGACCCGTTCTTGGCTCCGGCTTGTTTTCCCGAAGCTGAAGCTCAGGCAAATTCAAACTTTCACCTCGAGGTCACGGAGTCCGGTGGGCACGTCGGATTCGGCGGGGGCTCCGCCAGCGAGAATTGGGCGGAGGCACGGGCGGTGCGATTTCTTGAGAGCTTGGGTGATTTGTAAGGTTGACGCCGCGAATTTGAACGACACTATACCTCGTCATTTCACACTCATGCGCTCCCTACTTCTGATGCTCTCCACGACCCTTTCATGCCTCGCTCTCGACTACCCTGAAACGCGTAAAACCGACGTCACGGAGACCCTTCACGGGATCGAGGTGGTCGACCCATATCGCTGGCTGGAGGACGATCAAGCTGAGGAGACCAAGGCCTGGGTGAAGCAACAAAATGAGCTGACTCAATCCTATTTGAAATCTCTGCCAAACCGTGACGAAATTCGGAATCGGCTGACGAAGGTGTGGGAATACGAGCGCATTTCCATCCCGGAGGAGAAGGGCGGGCAGTGGTTCTATCGTTACAATTCGGGCTTGCAAAACCAGTCGGTGATCAAGGTCTCCGACCGCCTGGAGGACGAAGGCCGCGTGCTACTGGATCCGAATACCCTCTCGGATGATGGCACGGTGTCGATTGGATCGACCGAGGTGTCCAACGACGGCAAGTTGATGATCTATCTGTTGTCGAGCGGGGGGAGTGACTGGAAGGAAATTCGCGTGATGCGTGTGTCGGACGGCAAGCCCCTCGAGGATCACCTGCAGTGGGTGAAATTCAGTGGGGTTTCCTGGGCTAAGGACGACTCCGGCTTTTTCTACAACCGCTACCCCCAGCCCGCCAAGGGAGAGGAGCTAACGGGCAAGACGGAGTCGCCCACGCTTTGCTTCCATCGGCTCGGCGATCCCCAGTCAAAGGACACTGAATTACTCCACCTGCCCGAGCACCCGCGCCGCTTATTTGGCAGTGGAGTGAGCGAAGATGGGCGATTTTTGGTCATCTCAATGTCGGATCCGGATAGCACCAATAATCGCGTTTGGATCAAGGATCTCGAGAAGGAGGGTTCTGAGATCCAGAAGCTCCTCGACGAGAACGATGCCAGATATCAGTTCCTGGGCAATGAGGGCGCGCGACTTTTCTTTCTCACCGACTTGGATGCACCGCGGTATCGGGTAATTGAGATCGATTTGAAAAATCCAGCACCTGCCAACTGGAAGGAACTGATCGCCCAGCGCAGCGAACAACTTGACGGGGTCAGTATGGCTGGCGGGAATTTCTTCTGCCAGTGGCTGCGCGATGCGCGCGACGTGGTCACTCAGCATGCCCTGGATGGCAAACAAGTGCGCGAAATTGATCTGCCCGGGCTCTGCTCGGTTTCAGGGTTCCGCGGCGATAAGGATGACGATCAGACTTTTTATTCGGTCACGAGTTTCACCGATCCCGGCGCGATCTACCGTTTGGATATTGGCACGGGAGAAAGCACGCTCTGGCGCAAGCCTGACACTGAATTCGATGGCAGCGCCTACGAGACCAAGCAGGTCTTCATTGAGAGCAAGGATGGAACGAAAGTGCCCGCATTCATCACGCACAAAAAGGGGATCAAGCTCGATGGGTCTCATCGCACGATCCTCTATGGCTACGGCGGATTTAACATCAATTTGGGGCCGAGCTTCTCAATGGCGCGAGCGGTCTGGCTGGAGCGTGGCGGCGTATTTGTCCTCGCCAACCTTCGCGGTGGCGGCGAATACGGCCGTGAATGGCACTTGGCCGGCACCCGCTTGCGCAAGCAGAACGTTTTCGACGATGCCATTTCCGTCGCTGAATGGTTGATCAAAGAGAACTACACCACCTCTTCAAAACTCGCCATCCAAGGCGGCAGCAACGGCGGACTACTCGTCGGCGCCTGCATGACCCAGCGCCCCGACCTTTTTGGAGCCGCACTTCCGGCGGTAGGTGTGCTCGACATGCTGCGCTTCAATCAATTCACCATCGGCTGGGCCTGGGAAACCGACTATGGACGCCCGGAAGATGCTCAAGAGTTCAAGGCCCTCTACGCCTACTCTCCCTACCACCGCCTCAAGCCCGGCACGCGCTACCCCGCAACCCTGGTCACCACTGGCGATCACGATGACCGAGTGGTCCCGGCGCACAGCTTCAAATTCGCCGCCCGCCTGCAAGAATACCAAGCCAAAGACGCCCCGCCGACCCTCATCCGCATCGCCATCAGCGCCGGCCACGGCGCCGGCACCGCCCTCACCAAAGTCCTAGACCGAGTCGCCGACGAATGGGCCTTCCTAGAGGCGAATTTGAAGTGACGGCCAAGAGCTGCCCAATTGCTGCTCTGACTCGGCTTCAGGGCTGGGCTCACTTGACTGGCAGAGTCATGGTAGAGAGCAGGAGGAAAAGAGGTCGATTGATAAAGAAATTCGTGCGACCGATCTTCTGCTTCTCCAGATATTTTGAATTTGCTAGGAGATTGAGATACTTTGTGGCGGTTGGTCTGGAGATACCAAGTTCCTTTTCAATGAACCCAATCTTGGTGTAGGGATAGCGGAACAGGTTATTGAGCAAGTCTTGGCTGTAGAATTTGGGAAATTCACGACGCAGCCCCACTTTTACCGACTGCATCATGTCCCGTAGTTCCTTAATCAGAGCTATTTCACTGCGAGCTGCTAGGGAGATACCCTTGAGCAGGTAGATACACCATTGCTCCCAATCTTTTTTCTCACGGGTGGTTTGCAACAGGTGGTAATAATCTGACTTGGTCTGATTAATGTAGCGGCTGAGGTAAAGAATGGGCAGTTCCAGCAGGCCATCTCTAATCAGCATCAGGATATTCAAAATTCGGCCAGTGCGCCCGTTACCGTCGTAAAAAGGATGAATGCTCTCAAATTGATGATGGACAATTGCCATGCGCAGCAAAGGGTCAAGCTCATCTTCAGCGTGTATGAAGTCGATTAAATTGGCCATCAGAGAGGCAACTTCAGTGCCATCCTGAGGTGGTTCGAAAACGATCTCACCCGTCATTTCGTTGCGTAAGACCGTTCCAGGAAGCTTGCGTAATCCGGCGCGACTCTTTTCAATCTCAGCCTGAACCGCAAGAATAGTATCCAGCCTGATGAGACCACTCTTCCTGACCTCGGCGTAACCGACTTTGAGGCCGGATAGGTAGTGTTGCACCTCCTTGGCGGCGATGCCGACCGCTGGATCGACTTGAGACGCATACAGCTCATCGTGAGTGGTAATAATGTTCTCAATTTCTGAGCTGTCCTTGGCCTCTTGGATCGAAAGAGTCTCGATGAGAATATTAGGACTAGGCAAGGAAGCACAAAGTCCCTTCAATTCAGCCAAATCCCGGTGCGCCGAAAGCAAGGCACGCCAAATCGGCTCGGTATCAAGCCGAGAGAATTCAGGAAGTGGAAGAGGGGAAAGACGGCTCATCAAGGCTCGGGTAACTGATCGAATTCTGAGGTTTTGTTAATTCATGTAAAGAAAACTTGAAAATCTTTCCATGACGTGAAGGGCGTGTAAAGATTTTGGTTAAAATTTGCCAAAGTCCTCGCCCGAGCCTCCAACGTATGGGCCTTCTGGGAGGCGAATTTGAAATGACGGCCAAGTGCTGCTCTGACTCGGCATCACTTTGATAGTTTATCCAATACGATTTGGAGTTGCCGTCAGGGGGCGGCCTGTGTATCTCCTCGGGCAGACGCGCCCGTAGCTCAGCTGGATAGAGCAACGGACTTCTAATCCGTAGGTCATTGGTTCGAATCCAATCGGGCGTGCCATTCTTTTCCGCTTATCCTTTCAAGGGTAAGCGTTTTTTTTGGGGGGGACGCTCTGAGCTGTCCATTGATTAAATGATGGCAGGGCAATTTGAGTGAGCGAATCGGCTAATTAAAAAACTGGTCGAGTTTTTAACTAGCAGTGTTTGCTTATAAAGTTTTGGCCTCAGATTTTAATTCTGGGTAAGGCGAGCCCTAGTCGAATGGGAGATCTGATGGAGTGTTTTGCTTTGGTGTTCTCTGCTTGATCTTTTGGGGCAGCGCATTTTACTGGGTTCGCTGCTCGGTTGGGTGGCTGCTGTTGCACTTTAATTTTCTTACTGATGTCTATTCTCGACTCTCGTTCGCCTGATCGCTCTGGATTTTTGATTGTTTTTGAGGGGATTGATGGGGTGGGGAAGTCGACTCAGGTGAAGCGCCTGGGGGCTGAGCTGGAGAAGTTGGGGCATACGGTGCATTTGCGTAAGGAGCCGACGGATGGGCCGCATGGTGCTCGCTTGCGGGCATCGGCCGAGACTGGGAGGCTATCGCCGGAGGAGGAGCTGGGGCTATTTTTGAAGGATCGCCAGCAGCATGTGAGTGAGGTGATTTTGCCGGCGCTCGAGGCGGGCGAGTTTGTGATCTTGGATCGCTACTACTTTTCGACCATGGCTTACCAGGGGCAGCGTGGCTTTGATGTGGAGGAAATTCGCCGCGACAATGAGGCCTTTGCGCCGCAGCCGGATTTGCTGATTATTTTAGAGCTTCCGGTGGAGGAGTCCTTACGCCGGATCGGTGGTCGTGGGGACACGGCTAACGAATTTGAGCAGCGTGAGGGCTTAGAGGCCTGCAAGGCGCTGTTTGACCAACTGGGCGATGACTTTATTGCTAGGATCGATTGCAGGCAGAGCATCGACGAAGTTGCGGCGGAGGTCTGGGGAACGGTTCGAGAAAGACTGATTGAAGCCGGTGAAATTTGAGATGAAGTATCCGGCAGCCGTTTTTAGTTTCGTGGTTTGCTTGTTGATTCTTGGGTTGATGATTGATTTTGGCGATCCAGGGAGCCTCGTTTCTGTGCTTCTGTTTTCGCCTCTTTTTGTGGGGCCTCTGTTCGTATCGATCTTTTTGGGGTTCCGCTATGAAGCGAAGGGGGCTCAATGGGTGATAGCTCTTGGGTCTCTGCTCTATCTGGCTTGGGCTACTTTGATGTATCTTGATGTTACGCGCTGGCACCCTGACCCGCAGGCAGCGATTGGATTTATGTTCATGGGGCCGTATTCCCTGGTGGTGATGATTCCGCTGTGGATCTGGGCGGTGATATTGGGGCGCCGGGGGCGGAGGAACCGGGCCCCGGTCGTGGAGTGAATGGCTCAATGGTATAAGCTATTTGATTGCCGCTGTCGCTTGGGCTTGCTTAAATGCGGGGCATGATGAATTTGCTAAAAAATGCTGCGTTTGGTGTGGGGCTGATGGGCTTGGGGGCGGGGTTGTCTCTTGGCCAGGGGATGGAAGAAATCCGTGCTGAGGTATTGGCCGAACGAGCTGAGTCAGCTGGCGGCTCGTTCTTGCCCAAGCCGACTGAGGTTGAAGCTGGTGGGGGGCACGTGGCTGCGGATCTGGAGCGGATCGATAAGAATCTAAAGGTTGGGGGAAAGGCGATGCCATTTGTCTTTCTAAAGAAGGGCGAGATGCCGGAGGGCGGATGGCCTTTGTTCATCAATCTTCATGGCGGTGGTGGAAATCCGCGGGCTGCGGGACCACATGCCTGGGAGGTGAATACGCGCGAATGGAAGGCGCAGGCTTATTTGTTTGAAGAGGTCTATGAGGTGAGCGGCCTCGCATTTATCCCGCGGATGGCGGACGATCGTGAGGGACGTTGGTATTTCACTTACGTGCAAGAGGCGATTGATAAGGTGATTGAAGATGCGATCCAGCACCATGGAGTGAATCCGAATCGTGTTTATCTCACGGGGATTTCTGAGGGTGGTTATGCTGGGTTCCGTCTGGCCTCTTTGATGGCGGATCGGTTTGCGGGTAGCTGCGCCATGGCCGCGGCGGAGCCTTTGGGGAATGCCCCGGCGGAGAATCTTCGCAACGTGGCCTTTCGCTGTGCGATCGGGGAGAAAGACACGACCTTTGACCGGATCGGGCTGGCGCGGACTTACTTCGAGCGCTTGGAGGCTCTGAAGAAGGGCGACCCTAAGGGCTACGATTTTAGTTTCGATCCGCAGAAGGGGCGCGGGCACGGGATTGATTATCGTGAGGGACCGAAGTGGATCTTCAAATACACACGGAATCCCGTTCCTAAGGCGGTGGTGTGGACGGTGATCAAGCAGCACGGGATTTCGCGCAAGCGCATGAACTGGCTGGCGATTGATGGTGACCCAGGCTCCCTGCCGCTGAAACTTCGAGCCGAGGTGGCGGAGGACAATTTAATCAAGGTCAGCGCGGAGCGTGCCGACGGAACGAAATTGAAGGGGCTGAAGCTGCGAATTTATCTTCCGCATCAGCACCTCGACTTGAAAAAGCCGGTCAAAATTCAGGTGAACGGTGCTGAGCCGATTGAGACCGAATTTGCCGCTGATCCAGCGGTGGCGAGGAAGAGCTTGTCCGAGCGTGGCGATCCGGCTCAGATCTTCTTCGATGAGATTGTGATCAATCTTTGACCTTTGGCGGGATCGAGGCGAAGAATGACGTATGGAAGATCTGGCGGACGTGACATGCCCGAGCTGTTTCGAGGTATTTGCCATCGCGGTGCCGCTCGCGGGGGAGCGGCCTTGTGAGCTCGATTATGACTGTGAGATCTGCTGCCGTCCGATGGTGATTGACGTCGATGCCGAGGGCGGCGCTTACGCGAGGAGCTTGGATGAGTGAGTTTCAGCTCATCGAGCTGGAAGAGCCGGCGAAGAGGCTGAGTCTCGCTCCTGGAAGCTATCTGGAATACACGGAATCACAGATGGCCGAGGCGCTGCGAGTGGTGTTCTTTCTGATTACGGGGTGGCTTTTAATGGATTCCAGTATCCGCAAGACGGACTGGGTAGGTATCGCTCTGATGTCGCTGGGAGTGGGCTTGTTGATGGGTGCGGCGTATGGCGTCTACCGATGCTCAAATCCGACCAAGCACCGGCTGATTGTGACCGAGCAACGCTTGAGCTGGGGGCCGATTGCTAGCGCGGAGGCTAATAGCTTGGCCCTGAGCGAGGTGGCTGGAGTGATACTCGACGTTCACGATAACGACGGCGCGCGTGTGCTGGCCCTCAATGGGCGGGAATACCGGATCGAGTGGGACTTTTTCCAATCCCAAGAACGTCCTGACCACTTCTTTTTGCGCAATGGGATCGAACTGATCGAGTCGCCAGAGCCTGCAGACTCTTTCTAAGAAATCCGATCGTTGCCTCGTTAGGGTGACTATGAAGCAACCCAGAAAGCGCAGTCAAATTCACACTCAAGAAGCAAAAATGGACATGAGCTCGCTCATCGATATCTCATTCTTGCTGCTCATTTATTTCCTCGTTGCCACGACTTTGGTGATGGTCGAGAAGGACGTCCCGATGCAGGTCGGTGGTGATCCTGAAGAGAGTAATCGCGTGGCGAAGATGGATCCCGTTCAGTTGGAGATCTTGGAAAACGGGGCCATCGTCTTCGGTGGCGACGAGGGAATGGAGGTTGAGGGGGCGACGACCGGTGAGGTCGCCAAGAAAGCTCGTCCGCTATCCAATTTGCGCCAGCACTTGGAACAATTCGTAATTGCCCCGGCCTTCGAGGAAGAGCCGATGGTGCAAATCAGCGTGGCGGATGGCGTGAACCATCAGCGCTTCACTGAAGTCATGGCGTGCCTGAATGACCTTGAGCTGACTCAAGTGGCCATCATGGAACAGCTGGACTGAGAGAAGTTCTTTATTGCTCAGCAGG
>CAXIBU010000138.1:0-8376 GCA_964021555.1 uncultured Verrucomicrobiales bacterium
GTCCGCCGGTCCTGATGGGATCGATGGAAATGAGGATGACCACAAGAACTGGTAAGTCCTCTTCTCTCTCCAAGGCCTCTTCCATCTGGAAGGGGCCTTTTTCGTGAGGGCGAATGGGAAGGTCATGAAATTGATCTCCCTCATCGGGTGAGTGGCCGCATGATTGGCAATAAATTCGAGCCTCTCGTGATTTACATTGGCACAAGTCGACCTTGTCACGTATGAATATTGACAAGCCCTGTGGTGTCGACTTCCACTGCTTACTCGAAAGATGACCGACAAGCCCGCTAAAGCTACTGCCTCACGCATCCTACTCAGCCTCGCCTCGCTGGTGGTGGTGATTGCAGGATTGCAGGCAGCACAGAGCTTGATCTTGCCTATTCTGTTGGCATTTTTTATCGCGTCGGCGAGTTTTCCAATCACGCGATTTCTCAGAAGAATTCGTATTCCGAGGAGCATCGCGGTTTTATTGACCGTGATGATCGACTTCGGTTTCTTGGTCGGGATCGGCTTTCTGGTTAACTACCTCGTGGTTGACCTTCAGGCGATGGTCGACGTCAAATACCAAGCTCAGTTCGATACCAAGTGGAACGACACCACGATCTGGATCCGCGAGCATTGGGGTGATGAGGCAGCCGGCGAGCTCTCATCAAAAGTGAAGGAATACTTCAACCAAGAACGGCTCTCCGCGATCATCAAGAACGTGCTTGGGGTGAGCTATAACGTGATCTCCAGCACTTTCATTATCCTCATCTTGCTGATCTTCATGCTTAGTGAGGCTCGAATGTTCCAGCGCCGCTTGACTGCCATTTTTGAAGCTCGTGGCCCCGACTTCCAGCGAATGGTGACGGCTTCACGCGACATCCAGCGCTACCTCGGGATCAAGACACTCATCAGCCTGTCTACAGGTATCCTTGCTTGGGGCTTGTGCGAGTTGGTCGGTTTAGACTTTGGCCCGCTGTGGGGGATCCTCGCGTTTTTCCTCAACTATATTCCTGCCATCGGATCCATCGTAGCTGGCGTGCCGCCAGTGCTCTTGGCAGTGCTGATGCACGACTGGAAAGTGGGCTTGTTCACCGCCCTCGGTTATCTCGCAATCAATGGGTTCTTGGGGAATTTCCTGGAGCCGATGCTGCTTGGGCGTCGTTTTGGCCTTTCCACTCTGGTGATTCTGATCTCTGTGATTTTCTGGGGATGGTTGTGGGGACCTCTGGGCATGCTGCTAGCCGTTCCTCTGACGATGATCCTGAAGGTTGGCTTGGACAACAATCCGGAGCTGCGCTGGCTCTCGATAGCCATGAGCAAGGAGAAGCAAATTCGCCCTTCAGAAGCACGGATCCTCGAGCAAGCAGGCCGCAGTTCTGAAGAGTCCAAAGTCGTCCCGGAAGAGGTCGCCGAACCTTCCGCCCTCGAAGGTTAATCGGCGCTTACCCGCTGGCCGCGCTATGACACCCGGGCGAGCAATTTCTCGAGGATCGCTTTGCGGTCGAATTGCATGGCAAATTCGCGCGCGCGTTCACTCAATTCCATTCTCTCTTGATGGTTCATGTCGTGTGCTTGGTCGAGGCAGGCGCGCAGGCCTTCGACATCGCCGGGTTCGTGCTCCAGGCAATGCCCGCCAGTCGCTTCGGGAATGCCGCCGGTTCTGGTGGTGATGACCGGGCCCAGCCCTCCGGAGAGCATTTTTTCAGCGACTGCGATGCCGAAGGTCTCGACAAATTCGGGCCTTGGCTTACTTGGCAGGCAGTAGGCCGCGCATCCGTTGAGTAGGGGGCCTTTCTCGACATCGGAGACATCGTCGAGAACGTGGACGTCGCCGAGGTCAGCAGCGCGCATTCGAATTTCTTCCTTGGCTGGTCCGTTGCCACAGATGATGAGCCGCTTTTTGCCGCGGAACTTGCAGTCACGCCAAGCATCCAAGAGGTCGTCCACCCCCTTTGCCGGGGCAATTCTCGATAGGAACATGACGTAGCCATCACGCTGCAGACCGCGCTCGCGCAGCACGGCGTCGACTTTTTCAGGTTGCTCGCTCAGCTCTGCATAGGCGCTGGCATCAATCGCGGGAAAGCTGATACCCACCCGTTCTTGCAACTGTGCGGCGAAATTCGTTCCCAGTTTGGCATCCACCGCTTCACCACCTTCGACGATTAGCTTCTTGGTGAACTCGCTAACCGCTACCGGATGATCGTGGGCGAGAAAGTTGGACAGGACGATCTGAGCCGCGCCGAGACGTCCTTCTCTGAGGGCATTGCCGACGACGTTGGTGATGTCTGAACCGACTGCTTCACCAATGGTTGTAACCTCAGCGGACAGCCCCGAATTGGCGAAGCTGCGCACCGCCTCCATGACCATGAAGCCGTGCGGCACGAGATAAAGGTCCATCAGCAGGGTGTGACCATCGAGCTTGTGTAGCAGATCGACCAAGTGACCGCCTATGCCCAGAGAAATTCGTCCATCGAGCACCTTGTAGTCGCCAAGCATGGCCGGCCGGTCGACATGGATCCCAGGGGAGTAAGGAGAAATGGTCTCGATGGGCTTGAGCGGAAGTTCACTGTCCTCGAGAACGGATAGGGGATAGCTGACGATGTGAACATTATCGATGCCAGATTCGACCGCCGCTTCGGCCAGGTTTCTTGCTTCCGTTGAATGGCCGCAGATGATCGGATCGGCGCGGACGAGAATGACGAGATTTCGGACTTCGGAAGCAGGCTTTGGCATGGATGTAATGGATTAGGTTTAGCAGGGAAAACTTGGCGGCAGGTGTGACTTTCCAAAGTCGGTCGCGATGGAGCTTCGAACGAGTTCAAGCTGAGCTCCAGGCTCGAACTCGGATAGGTGCAACCAGGCACGGTCAATGGGCTGGCCGTTGAGTGTGGCCGAGGCGATGTAAGGACGCGAGGCGTCCGGGTCTGGCGCGATGACGGTGAAGCTGCCACCCTTGAGTTGAAATTCGGCTTTCGCAAACAGGGGGCTCCCGATCAACATGACGGGCTGGCCGGCGACTGGGAAGAGACCGCAGGCGTTCCACACGAACCAAGAGGATAGTCCGCCAGAATCGTCATTTCCAGGGAGACCGCCACGCCCGAGAGCGAAACGTTGTCGCATCGTCGCCTGAACAATCTCAGCCGTTCGGTCGTGACGTCCCGCATAGAGGTAGGCATAAGGACTCTCCATGTCGGGCTCGTTATTCAGCCCTTCGAAGTGGAAGACACGCTGTCCCGGGATGGGTTTCTTGAAGCCAAAGAAGAGGTCCAAAAGCTCAACGAACCGACTTTTCCCTCCAGCTTGAGAAATCCGGCCTGCCATGTCGTGCAGGAGCCGGAAGGAGTAGTTCCAATTTTCTCCCTCGTAGTAGGTGGAGTCTTGTTTGAGTAGCCCGGTCTCCGAGTCGAAGGCGTTCGGCCAATGGGTCGATAGCTCGCTTGCTTGGTCGTGAATGATCTGAATGCCCAGGGCTCTCGCCATGCGTGCGATCGACGCATGGGCTTGGGCAATGTCCAGGGTGTGGGAGAGCGGGTCGACGACTTTGTTCTTGGCGTATTCGCCGAATTTGCCACGGCGCCCCTTGCCGCTCTGACTGGTCTTCCAAAGAAGGTGGAGAATCGCGTCCCAATCGCCTTTGATTCCTCTCAATCGAGCATCTTCGAGGATGATGTGACAAAGCCCCGTCGCCTGTTTGGTGAAGCGGTCCGGGGTGTTGTCCATCAAGTAGCTGATCGGGAAGCCTCCCTCGCGAGTGGCGACTTCGCGCAGGAATTCGACAAAATCCGCGGCCCTTTCAGGCCACAAAGTCATCATCAGGGGGAGCTGGGTCTTGTAGAGATCCCAGAGCGTCGAAAGATCAAAGAAAAAGGGGCCGTCGGATTTGCGAAAAGGGTTTTCGCCTTTGAAATCCGCCGGTTTGAGAAAACTGTGATAAAGAGCGGTGTAAAAGACCTCTCGTTGGGCCTCGGTCCCTCCGCTGATTTGAATTTTCGATAGCGCCTCGTTCCAAGTGGATTCGGCCTGGCAGGCGAGCTTCTCGTGTGCGATTGCGGCGAGGTTTGAGGTGGCTTCGCCCGCTCGTGTGAGCTCTTGAAGTGAGAAGGCGAAGTTCAGCTCCATCGTGGATTGGCTGCCCACGAAGCCGAATCCAAATTCGGGCTGAATCTTCTGTTTATCGATTCCGAGCGTAAAGGTATCTTCTCCCTCTAGCCACTCGTCTTCTTCCCAGAGCTTCGCTTCACCGCCCGGACATTCGCAGACAAAGTGAATGGGGACGCCCTCCATCAGAAGCGTGCCGCTGACCCGACTAGGGGATTCGATTTTCAGCTCCGCTCCCTGCGGGTAGCTGGTCATCGTGTCGAGGAGCAGGCCGGCCGAGCTGGCATTGACAAGCACGCAAGGGCTTTTGGAAGACTCTGGAAAATCGTAACGATGCTTCACTCCACGCTCCGCTGCGACCACCGAACAGTGGATTTCAGACTCCTTCAAAGTCGCTCGATAGCGTCCCGGAGCAGCGGATTCATCGGTCAATTCCTCGGTCGTGAGTCGCTTCTCGAGGTCTTGGTCTACGAGAGGTCTTGTAAGCAGATAGTTGTAATAAACCCGGATCCGACCGGTGCCGCTTTGCTGAAAATGGGTAAAGCCCAAGCACAGGTTTCTGTCGTGGATCGGTTCCGGTTGATCGCCACTGAGCGACAGCTCGTAGCGACCGTAGCCAGTAACGTAGGCCCCGGAGTAAGCTCCTACTGAAACCATGCCAAAGGGCAAGCTGGCCCCCGGGTGAGTATTGCCGATCGGAGGTTTTGCGGTCCACCAGCTTCTCACGATGCCACTGGGATCTGGTAAGTCGGCAGGTTCGCAGCCGAGGAAGGGGTCAACCAGATGGCAGAAATTCGTTTGGGTGTTTTCGGTGGAGGATTTCACGGGTGCGACTTTCTCTCAAAGCAGTTTCCGGGCCAAGCCGGGAATCATAGGGAGATACAATCGCCCGGCGCCAGCATTTGTCTTGAACAGATTACCTTGTTAGGGGTCTGATGGGTAATGGCGGATGCTTCAGGGACCCAAATCAACGATTCCATCTATGAATCGGTAATGGGGCTTTGTCGGGGGCGGGGAGCTTTTTTACACGATTGGTTCTTCGGCGCTGAGTCGAGGGCCGTGCCACAATCGCTGGCGATGATCTTCTTTGGCTTGGGCAGTTATGGCCTGTGCATGGGGCTGGGGCACAGCTGGGAGATGGCGGCGTATGTGGCGATCAAGTTGCCATTCATCATCTTCCTGACACTGGGCTTGAATGGATTGATCAACGGGATTTTTGCCAGTCTTTCTGGTTCAGGAATCGACTTTAGGCAGTCATTTCGATTCCTACTCAGCGGCTTCGGACTGATGGGCGTCATTTTGGGCTCCCTGGCACCCATCGCCTTTTTCAATGCGCTGAGCGCGCCTGGTCCGGACGAAGCCGCCTATCGAGACTGGCACCAGGGCCTGCTCTTGGGTCATGTGACGGTGATTGCGCTGGCAGGCATCCTCGCACACTGGCGTTTGCTAAGTTTTCTCAAGGCCCATGCCGCCAACCCGAGCGCTGCTCTGCGCGTTTTCTCGGCGTGGTTGGTGGGCAATCTAATCGCTGGCTCACAAGTTGGCTGGATCATGAGGCCGGTCTTTGGCTCGCCTGGTCTCGATGCCGCCTTGCTGCGTGATGACCCACTCGACGGCTCGTTTTTTGAAGCCGTTTTCAACGCCCTAACAAGCCTTATTTAGCCGTAATCTTTTAAACAAACCGAATAGATCATGAACGAATCCGATCCCAATCAACCGCCGTATCGTCAGGCAGGAGCACCGCTTCCCCCGCACAAAGCTCCGCCTATCCCAGAATTACTAAAGCCCGAGCTCTTGGAAGAAGAGCCGACTTGGATGGGTGCGCTGAGTTTGCTTTTGAAACGACCCATCGATTTTTTCCATACCGTGAATGAGAAGGGCGGTGGGACCAAGTGGGCGGCGAGGATCGGGCTAATGGTCTTCATTGGGCTGGCCCTATTTGGTTTTGTCCTCGGCTGCTTCTCCGGTGGTCAACAATTGTGGGCGGTCCCCCTGAAGCTTTCCGGCGGGGTATTTTTCGCTGGGCTCATCTGTTTCCCAAGTCTGATCATTTTCAGTAGCCTCGGTGGAGTCTCAGCGAAACCATCGCAGATGCTGCTCGCACTGGTGGCCATGCTCGGCCTGACCATGCTCTTGCTGCTCGGATTTGCGCCAGTCGTCTGGCTGTTCTCGGTCTCGAGTAACTATGCGAGTTTCGTCGGTTGCCTGGCGCTGCTGATCTGGATCATCAGCATAAGCTTCGGGCTCCGCATGTTGTTCAAATTGCTGAGGCTCTCGGGGCTGACCAGCCACGGGCCGGCTCAGGTCTGGGCGGTGGTTTTCTGTTTGGTCAGCTTCCAGTTGACGACGACTTTGCGCCCGCTTCTCGGCGAGTATCGTCAGTTCTTGAATCTGGAAGAGAAGCGGTTCTTCCTCGGCTATTGGTTTGAACAATTGGGAGCCGCTCCCGCTAGGAAGGCACCCGAAGTCGATCCATTTGAGGATACCGACGAAACGTCCACAAGGAATCGCTCCAACTTCTGAGCTTTGCTTTTGTCAGTTCGTCCTTGTCTGATGGCGGGGGCGAATGACTAATGGGGTCGTCTTGTTAAGCAAAGAAACACTCGATGATCTGGAGCAGTGGGGGACCGATGTGATATTCGGTCGCGCACGAGGTTTCCGTGCGGGAGTGATGCGCGCCTTTCTGCGTGGCCTTTCGTGGATTTATCGGGGCTTGATAGAGCTGCGGCTAAGCATTTACCGGCATCGGATCAAGCACGAGCGCAATCTCGGGACGCTGGTTATTTCGATCGGCAACATTACGGTTGGTGGAACGGGTAAGACGCCAGTAGTCGAGCTCTTCGCCAGAACCCTGCGCGACAAGGGGCGTCGGGTCGCGATTCTCAGTCGTGGCTACAAGAGTAAGGAACTAGAAACACCCCAGGATTGGCACGGCGTTCCTGCCGAGGAAATGCCCAAGTTGGTCAGTGATGGCGAAGAGCTGTTGCTCGGCCCGGAGCATGCAGGTGATGAACCCTACATGCTGGCCAAGAACCTCAAAGGCGTGGCCGTCGTGGTAGATAGAGACCGGGTAAAGGGCGGTCGCTTTGCGGTGAACCAACTCGGTGTCGATACCCTACTCTTGGACGATGGCATGCAATACCTGGACCTTGGGCACGAACTGGATGTCGTCTTGGTGGATAGCCAGGCGCCATTTGGCACCGGAGCGATGTTGCCCCGCGGCACCATGCGCGAGCCTGCAAAGTCATTGCGCCGGGCCTCGTATCTGTTCCTCACCAAGTGTCAGGGCGCTTCCAATGAAGAGCTCATTAAGAAGATCAGGAAGCATAACCGAACGGCGGATTTGATCGAGTGCACCCACGGCCCGATCCAGCTGGAGAACGTTTTTACTGGTGAAGTGAAGCCCCTGAGCTTTCTCGATGGCAAATACGTTGCCTGCATCAGTGGCATTGCTCGGCCGGAAAGTTTCGAAGGTGCCGTCGAGGCGCTGGGCGCCAAGGTCGAAATTCGCCGTGCCTTCAACGACCACCATTGGTTCGAGCAAAAGGATATCGATGAATTCATGACCCGCTGTGTCGACCGCGACATGGAACTCATCGTCACCACTGAAAAGGACGCCGTGCGCTTCCCCAAGCCAAGCGAACTGGATGTTCCCATTTACTTCCTCCGTATCGAGGTCGATATCCTGCGTGGACAGGAGAACTGGGACCGGTGCATCGAGCGCATCCTAGCCCACGAAAAGGCCAGGCAGCCACATCAGTGGTGATCGGCTCATGATGGAGCACGGGGATACTGGCCCACCCGATCCATCTTGATGTTTGTTTCGTGCGGGACGCCCGAGCCACGTCATTGATCGCTCGCCCGCCAAGCTGGAGAAACGGCGGATCTTGCTAGAAGGCACGGGGTGTGCTAGAAGGGTAGTGAAGCCGTCGGTCTTGCGCACTTTGTTGAGTATGCAGCCACGGCGTCACAACCCTTAATACTAAAAAAGACTACTATGATTACAATTGCGACGTGGACTGCAGATCTGCAGAACTTCTTCAACACCGTTCAAGAGGGGGTGGAATCCCTCGGCGAGCTAGGCCGCCTACTCCTTGCCATTGGTGTTTTCATCATCGGCAAGATGGTTGCCAAATCGCTCAGCAAGCTTGCTGAAAAGGCTCTCAATCGAACTCAGCTCGACGACAAACTGGCCAAAATTCTCGGCCATTCCGGAGCGGCGGAAAAGGCCGTCTCCCAATTCATCTACTTCCTCTTACTGATCTTTGTGGTCATTGTATCGCTTGATGTCGC
>CAXIBU010000139.1:0-8344 GCA_964021555.1 uncultured Verrucomicrobiales bacterium
AAAACGGGCACGAATGACTGGGGCATCTACGATGGTGCGCTGTTTGTGATGTCGCTTGAATTGTTTCAGTCCTTCAATGCGAACACGGGCTCTCGATAACAGGGGGCTTGATGCCCCAAGGTGGGTAGGGATCTATTCCAAGTCGACACGTGGTGAGCGGAGCTGCTTCTGGAAGATGACCGTCAGGTCCTTGACGATTTCCGGTTGTTGTTCGGCGACATTTTCGAGCTCTAGAGGATCTTTGAGGATGTTGTAGAGATGAAAAGTGCCATTTTTGAGCTCAACCAGTTTCCATCCTTTGCGAGTGATAAGGACGCTCTTGGTGTCAAAGCCAGACGATTGAATGAAAACCCAATCGTGACTTTTCTCGGGGGCTTGTTTTTTCCCGAGCAGAGTTGGGAGGTAGGAGAGCGAGTCCTTCTTCGGTGGCATTTTTCCGCCGGTGATCTCAGCCAGGGTGGCCATGAAGTCGTAATGAGCACTCAATAGGTCGGTCTCGGATCCAGGTTTGATCTTGCCCGGCCATCGAGCAATCATGGGGCAATTGACCCCGCCTTGCAGCGCGCACCATTTCAGGCCGGCGCGGCCGCCGGCGCCATTGAAGGTGTCGCCACCATTGGAGGTCCGCCATTTTTTATCGTTGAGGTTGGAGGGGCTGCCGTCAGCTAACTTACGCTGTCTCCATAGGCGCTTGGGGAGTTGACCGTCCTCGTTTTGATAATAGGTTTCGTGGCCGTTATCGGATGAGAAAAAGACGATGGTTTTCTCATCGAGCCCCTGGGTCTTCAGTTCTTGCATGATCCGCCCCACGGTGTCGTCCAGCGATCTGACCATGGTTGCGTATTTCTTTTCGGAGAGGGTGAGGTCTTCGCGAGTGGCGTAATCCGGGTGAAGCTTGGTAACTGCGACGGGGCCATGAGGGAGTTGAGATGAGTGATATAAAAAGAACCTCTCATCTTTGTGGTCGCGAATATACTCGATCATGCCTTTGAGGAACACGTCTTGTGAGTAGGTTTCTCCTCCGGAGCCTACGGGGTCATTTCCCTGCTCGCTCATCTTCCCGCAATCGATGCGGGTGTTCCCTGCGAGGGGGAATTTTTCGCCGTTGCGCCATAGGTAGGGAGGGAAGAATCCGTGAGCACGCCGATGGTCATAGTAGCCTTCGTAGTGATCCCAGCCATGGCGGGTGAGTAGGGAATGCCAAGTTAGAAACCCGACGTCGAGCTTCCCGAACTGGGCGGTGTTGTAGCCAGCCTCTTGAGCGACTTGAGCTAGGAAGACTTCGTTCTTGGGTATCTCCTTGCCCTTTTTCTGGACCGCCATGAAGGCATCATTCCAAGCTTTCGGATCCTGGTGCTTGCGGTCCAGGTCCATTAAGATCCCACCGCGGGTATGGGGTCCTGAGCCCTTCCTGCCATTGTGCATGCCTGTGATGAGACTCCATCTGGCGGGAGCGCAGTAGGGGTTTCCGTAGTAATTTGAAAAACTCATTCCTTCTTGAGCCAGTCGGTCGATATGCGGTGTGGCGACGATAGACTGGCCATTATGGCCCAGCATGCCGGGGCCAAGGTCATCGGCCATGATCAGGATGACGTTGGGCTTCTCGAAGTTGGGCAAGTCATCGGCCAATAGCTGGCTGAAGGTAAGTGTGACAGCGGTTAGGCTCGTGATGAGAAGTTTAAGGCGGAAGCTTACCATGAGTTTTTACCGTTTGAGCGAAAAGGCTGATCGAATAGGTGACTGAAATCATACCAAGAGCAAAAAACGGATCTTTCAGACAAGTTCTCACACGCCAGGCTATTGCTGTCGGCTAGCTGAATATCAGCTAGCGCTAGCGGGTAATCGTCGTTCAGTCGCTGAGGCGCTCGATGGTTTCGCGGGTCCATTCAGCCATGGCCTGGTAGTCACTTTGTTTGGGAAATTGTTCGAGCAGTGGGGACCAAATTGAGAGGGATTCCCGGGCGAACTCGAGGGCGGCAGGCTTGTCTTTGCGGCTGAGCAGGGCCGAGGCATCGGAGAGCAGGGCGGCATGGTAGGCCTTGATCTGGCGCTGCTGGACCTCGGGGGCTGATTCGGAAAGGGATTCAAGTCCTTGGCTAATTCGGCGAATTTCCTCGGCTGAGGGCAAGCCCTTGGCGAAGAGGACTTTAGACCATTTGAGCCGGAGAACGAGGAATCTCTGATCGGTAGAGAGTTCTTTCGATTTGATGGACCGTGAAATCGACTCGGCCCGTTGCAAGGAGCCGAGGGCTTGGCTCTGCTGCCCATCGTCCCACTGTTGCTCGGCCTGGAGGAGTTGGGACTCTGCTTGAAGGAAGGCCGCGTAGGGGCCGAAGTTTGGGAGTTTTTCGAGCGATTGGATGGTGACTTTCAGGGCGGCTTGCTGGGCTCTGACCTCGGCGATCTGCCCGCCGCGTAGGGCGTTTTTGGCAAGCGCAAGGCGGGTTTGTCCTAGTCGAAAGGCGAGGTGGCCATCCGGACTGCCGGGATTATCTTTGAGAGTCGCTTGGAGGGCGCTGAGAGCCTTCTGTCGCAGTTGGTTCAGGGCATCCAGATCACCGCGGGATTCTAGCTGCAGGCCATAGACATCAGCGACCTCGAGGTAGCGGCGGCGGAAGTAGACGAGCGAGCCATGGCCGGCAGGGGCGTTATCAAAGGCGTCGAGCGCGGCTTTCAGGTGCTGTATCTGCCGCTCGGGTTGGTTCTGAGCTTCTGCGATGCGCGCGGCGAGCAAATGGTTGCGACCGAGCTGGTCGGCATGCCACTCGGAGCTCTGATCTGCTCTATCGAGGGCCTTGAAAGACTCTTGCAGCGAGGCCGACGCTTCCGCGGGGCGGTTCAACTTCAGGAGAGCTTCTGCCAGTTCACGGGCGGGGATGGTGCGGGTGGCTGGGTTTTCCGGCCATAGCTCAGGTGGTGCAAGGGCGGCTTGCAATCCCTTGACCGCGGCTTCCCACGATTGTGATTGGAAGTCGATCTCGCTGAGATACCAGTCGAGCCGGCGAGCGATCTGGCGATCTCGCTGGCTGTCATCGAGCTGAGCCTTAAGCTCGTTAATCCGGTCCTTGAGTGCGGCGCGGCGGGTAGCGGCATTGAGAAATTCGGCGCTGCCAGCTTGATGGTGGTTGGCGAATTGGAAGAGCTGGTAGTTGAGCTCGGAGAGGGCGGAGAAACGATCTTTGAAGCTCTGTTCACGTGACAGAGATCGCTCAATCTCGGAGCGCGCGAGGGCTTTATTGACGCGGTTGGCTGCGACCTGTTCTTCGGTGGCGCCGCGCTGCTGCCGGAGCTCGGAGGCGAGCTGTTCAGTGGCGCTGGTGCGCTGGTTGAGTAGTTGGCTGAAACGGTCCGACTCCTCCCTCCAGGCCCAAGTGGCCAATCCGGCGAGGGCGAAAGACACTCCGACCAGCCCAAGGGTGGCGCGTTTCCATCGGCGGCGAGCGCGATGTTGCTGGCTGAACCTGGCGTGGTCGACGACTGGGCTCGGAATCGAGCCACGGAAGCGTGCTAGTAGTTCGTTGGCATTGGCTGGGCGCTGCCCCGGGTGCAGTTCCAGGCATTCGAGGATGAGCTCAAGTCGTGGATCAGCGGATTCTGCGATCTCCTCCGGCCATACGGGGTGGGGCGACTTCTCCAGTCGTGCGGCGAGTGCGGAGGGATCTGCCTCGATCTCGAGCTGGTGATCGGCGCCTTTCTTAAGAGCCTCACCGAAAGTCTGTTCGAGACGTGGGAAGGTGCCAGTGAGCAGTCGAAAGGCCTCGACCCCGAAGGCATAGACATCCCAGCTGTATCCGCTGCCCTCTTTCATCGCGCCAGGGTGGCGAAGTTGCTCGGGCGGCATGTAGAATAGGCCGTCAGAACAGATCCCTTTGGGGCCAATCCCGCTGAGCAAATGATCAGTCAAGCGAACCGCACCAGTGGGAGTGAAGAAAATGTTAGATGGCTTGAGGTTCCCGTGGGGGAGCGGATGTCGATGCAGCCAGGCGATGGCTTCGGCGAACGAATCCAAGAATTCCCAGACCTGATCCAGATCTTCCCTCAACTCACCTGCGCGCTCCTCCAGCGACCAGGATGGCTTATCCTCACCACCAAGAAGCTCAACAATGCTGTAGGGCGGTTTTGAATCGAAGTCGTGATGAACTTGCAGTGCCGCGCCGTGTTGGGTGGCCTCCATCCCGACCCTTTTTCCGCGAGTTTTCAAGAGCTCGAGATCAACTCCATCAGCATAGGCCTTGATCGCCACTTCCTGACCATCGGCGTCCTTGGCTCTCCATACACCACCGTGCCGTCCTAGGCCGATGAGTTCTTCCAACTGGTAATTCGGAATTTTAGGAGCGTCCATACCGATGGAGTTTAGGCTGAATTTCAGCTCAGGTCTATCCCTGAGGGGCAGATGAACGGTCAAAATGCGCATCTGTTGATAAATCTGTCTCAAATTTGTTCGAGGGATTGCACTTCGCTGTCAGGTTTGTTCCTCTCTCGGGGTAAGAAAAATCCAAACCCGAACGAATTTACAGCAACATGAAAACCATCAGCCTAGAACCGTATGGCATCGACGTCACCAATGTGGTCCGCAATGCCTCGCCTGCAGAACTTTACATTGAGGCGATTCGCCGTGACGGCAGCGCCATGTTGTCGGATACGGGCTCACTGATCGCCTACTCAGGCGAAAAAACCGGGCGCTCGCCCAAGGACAAACGCGTCGTTCGCGATGCCGAGACCGAAGGTGACATCTGGTGGGGCGACGTCAACATCCCGCTGGATCAGAAGACCTACCAAATCAACCGCACCCGCGCGATTGATTACCTTAATACCCGCAAACGCCTCTACGTGGTCGACGCCTTTGCCGGTGCGGATCCTGAGCATCGTTTGAAAATTCGCGTTGTCTGCGCGCGCCCCTATCACGCACTCTTCATGTGGACCATGCTGATCCGCCCAACCCCTGAGGAAGAGGCTGACTTTGGCGAGCCCGACTTTGTGATCTTTAATGCAGGCCAGTTCCCTGCCAACCGCCTGACTGAAGGCATGACCTCCAAGACCTCGGTTGACCTCTCCTTCGAGGACAAGGAAATGATCATTCTGGGCACCGAATACGCTGGTGAAATGAAAAAAGGCGTCTTCACCGTGATGAACTACCTCATGCCAAAAGAGGGCCTGCTGTCCATGCACTGCTCTGCCACGGCGGATGCGGAGACGGACCAATCGGTGGTCCTGTTTGGTCTCTCCGGCACCGGCAAGACGACCCTTTCAGCCGATCCGAAGCGCATGCTCATTGGTGATGACGAGCACGTCTGGACAGATCAGGGCGTCTTCAACATCGAGGGTGGTTGTTATGCTAAAGCAATCGACCTCACGGAAGAGTCCGAGCCCGACATCTTCCACGCACTCCACTTTGGCGCAGTGCTGGAGAACGTGGTGACCAACCAGGATGGTAGCGTCGACTTTTCCGATACCTCGATCACCCAGAACACGCGCGGGGCCTACCCGATCAACTTCATCTCAAATGCGAAGATCCCAAGCATGGCCGGTCAGCCGACCGACATCATCTTCCTCACCTGTGATGCCTTTGGTGTTCTGCCACCGGTTTCCAAGCTCACCAAAGAGCAAGCGATGTATCACTTCATCTCGGGCTACACCGCCAAAGTGGCTGGCACCGAAATGGGCATCACCGAGCCACAGGCGACTTTCTCGGCTTGCTTCGGCGCACCATTCCTCGTCTGGCACCCTGCCAAATACGCCGAGCTCCTCGCCGAGCGACTCGAGAAGCATGGGGTCAACGTCTGGTTGGTCAATACCGGATGGATTGGCGGGGCCTATGGGGTAGGTGACCGCATTAAGCTGCGCTACAGCCGCGCCATCGTCGATGCCATCAACACCGGTCAGCTTGCGAAGGCCGAGACCGTGACCGATCCAATCTTCGGCTTCGAGATCGTTAAAGAATGCCCCAACGTGCCATCCGAAGCGATGATCCCGAGCGCCGCTTGGAGCGATAAGAGTGCCTACGAAGCGACCGCTAAGAAGCTCGCAGGGCTCTTCATCGATAACTTCAAGAACTTCGAGGACGGAGCGTCCGAGGCGATCCTGAGCGCCGCTCCGAAGATCTAATTCTCAGACCAAAATTCGTTCAAGGCTGCCAGGATGGGATCAATACCCGCCTGGCAGCCTTTTGTTGTGGTGATCCCGTGACTTGAAGGGAGCGGTGACTTGTGCCATTGAGATGGCATGCACGATTGGATCCGATACCAGCTCCCTGAAAACTTCCACTGGAGCGTGAACTGGATCGCCTTTTTGGCGGTTCTTGGTGTGGCCTTTGTCTCCTATTGGTTGACCAAGGCGGTGATCCTGCGAGTGGTGAAGGCCTTTATCGGCAAGACCAAGAGTGACTGGGATGACCTGCTCTTTGAGAGCCGCTTCTTTTCCCGATTGAGCCACTTCGTGCCGGCGGCATTGATCGGCTATGGGGCCGTTTGGGCATTCGAGGAGGATGCCTTGGGCGGGGCAATCATGTCCCTGAGTCACGTCTACATGTTGGCGATGGGCCTTCTTGCGGCATTTTCCGCACTCAATGTATCCGAGCGAATTTATCAGCGCTTCCCAGTTTCACAGAAGGTGCCGATTAAAGGTTTCCTGCAAGTGGCTAAGATCATCCTCTTCATCGCGGGTGCCATCCTCATGATCTCGACCATTGCCGGTCGCTCGCCCTTCGTTATCCTGGGCGGTTTCGGTGCTCTTACCGCCGTCCTGATGTTAGTTTTTAAGGACCCTATCCTGGGTTTGGTGGGTGGCATCCAGCTGACCGCTAACGACATGGTGCGCAAGGGAGATTGGATTGAAATGCCAAAATTCGGTGCCGATGGCAACGTCATCGATGTCGCGCTGACCACGGTGAAGGTGCAAAATTTCGACAAAACCATCAGCACCATTCCGACCTACTCGCTGATCAGCGATTCCTTCCGGAACTGGCGTGGAATGGCCGATAGCGGAGTGCGAAGGATCAAGCGCAATTTGGTCCTCGATGTGAACTCAATCGGCTTCCTTACCGAGGAGCAGCTCCAGCACCTTGACCAAGTTTCTCTCCTTAAAGGTTACTTGGCGGAGAAAACAAAGGAAATTGCCGAGTGGAATGCCGAGCGAAAAAATGCTCCTGGTCACCGTATCAATGCTCGCGCACTCACCAACCTCGGAACCTTCCGCGCCTACGTCCGCGAATACCTGCGGAGTCATCCCAAGATTGATCAGGAAAATACGCTCTTGGTGCGCCAGTTACAGCCAAGCCCGCAGGGTCTGCCGATCGAGTTGTATGTTTTCACGAATGATAATCGCTGGATTGAATTCGAAGGCATCCAATCAGACATTTTTGATCACCTCTACGCGATCCTGCCCGAATTTGGCCTTCGCGCCTTCCAGGCACCAGCCGGGAGCGACGTTCAGGCGATCATCCAAGGGCTAGGGGAATCGCACTGATTTCGCCCGCGTGGTGGGCCTCATGGAACCTCTTCGATTGGTTAGTGAGAGATGGGTAGAAAGTTATCATTTCTTGACCTTGGGTGTGAGATCGAATCAGAATTAAGGCCGACTAAATGACTGCTCAGAACCATTCTTCAGCGCTGCACTCTTGTGACTTTTGGTTGGGCTTGAACCTTCAGTTGCTCTGGTCCTATCAAAAACTGAGAAGCGCGGAAGAAGCCGCGAGCATGCGGATCGACTCGACTTTTAATAACACCAGCTGCTGGCTCATCGAGGAAGGCAAAGTGACGATCCGGTCGAATGGCAGCGAAATTTCCGTTGGTCCAGGCAATTGGGTGATACCACCGACGGGAGAACGTGAACAAATCTTCGAGGGTCCGCTCAAGATTACCTCAGTTACCTTCCTTGCGCGCTGGCGAAGCGGCCATCATTTATACCCGATGCGCAGTCCTCATGTCTGCCCCGCGGGAGATGCAAACGAGCTTACTCAGGCTGCCAACAATCTGATCGAGAAAGTGGCGTCTCTCAGCAAAGGGGAATCGTGGTATCTGGGGGTGCATGAGTGTAGCCAGCGCGGCTGGATCCAGATTCAGCAAGCCTTTCATAGTTTCATTGATGCATTTGCCGGGTTTAGCGAAATTCGCGGGATTCCCTCATTTCAGCCGGTCGCGGTGGATTCGCGATTTCTCGAGGCGAAGCGGATCATTGACCAGTTGCCGCTTTCAGACAGGCTCTGCATGGAAGAGTTGTCTTCGGCCGTAGGTCTGAGCCGGAGACAGCTTGAAAGGCTGTTTCTCCAAGAAATCGGACTGTCTCCAAGTCGCCATTTTCAGAACCGAAAGGTCGAGGCAATGCAGTGGGCACTCGGCGCAGGGAA
>CAXIBU010000140.1:0-8238 GCA_964021555.1 uncultured Verrucomicrobiales bacterium
GTGGCCTAATTCGTGGGAAAGAAGGCTGGAGTTGAATTCCCACTTCGCTGTTTGTTGCTGGCTTCCAATTCTCGCTGAGTGAACGCGGCAGCTGGGTCAACTCAGTGGCCCGCCTCGTCATGCCTCCCAAACAAGAAAAATGGAATTGTTCTTGATTCAGGGCGGTGGTCGGAGTGCCCTTTGGCGTCTTCTTGGCGCGCATGCCAGCTTTGGAAACATCAAGACACAGATCCAAACGAAAAAGTCTCAGAATATGCTTTCACTTCTCATTTCAGCGCTGGTCGCAATCGCATTGGCGCTTGGCTTGAACGCTGCCGATTTTAGTCAGGGGGCGACAGTCTCCTTGAGCCTGACCGTGTTTTTCATCACCTTTATCCTGATCGGTTTCTTGGTGCGGAAAAGGATGGCTACGGCGCAAGGCGCACTCCAGGAAGCTATGGAAGTGGCTCAGCGGCGCATGCAACGGAAGATCCAGCAGTTCCAGAGCAAGCCCGGCGGGAACATCAAGCAGTTGCAGCAGCAGCTTGAAAGGGATCAAAAGCAAATGTGCCAGCAGGGCCTGGAGCTCACCAAAGGGCTCGAGCCCTTCCGCAAGTGGTCTTTGATGACGGGACGCCAGATGGCGACCATGCGCCTGCAATTCCACTACCAGCTCAAGGAGTTTGACAAAGTCGACGAGATCCTGGCCACCTGCGGATTTCTCAGAGGCCCTTTGATGATGGACCCGATGGCAGTGGCCATGAGGATGGCGCGGTCTTACAAGAACGGCGATGTGGCAGCTGCGGAAAAAGTGTTCAGGCGCAAGATCATCTGGTTCCGTGGCGAGCGCGGGACTTTGCTTTACGGCTTGATGTCATGGATCTACGTCAAAGACGGCAAGCTCGACGAAGCCCGCAGCGCCTTGTCGAAGGCCAAAGACTCCACTAGAAACGATACCCTCATTCAAAACTGGGAACACCTTAGCAATGACCGTGAAAAGAGCTTCTCGAATGCTGGCTTAGGCGACCAGTGGTATAGTCTCCACCTTGAGAATCCACCAGCGATGAAGCAGCAGCGCGCCCGTGGAAAAGGACGCCGTCAGCCCGGCTTTTAGCACAAATTCTCGCTTTTCTGTTTCTCAAACTCGGCCCGCTTTGTGCGGAATCGTCGCTGCGCTAGTCGCCAGCATTTTCACCATTGTGACATCCCCAATTTCCTACTTGCCAGATTGTTTGAGTCGGGATAGTTCTGAGGGTGGTCGGAGACTTATCGCTCAATTGTAATGGGTGAAAAAGGTCTATACCGAGAACCAACCAAACTCCAACTCTATGAAAATACTAAGCACCCTTACCACCATTTCAGCGTTCGCATGTGTGAATGCGATGGCCGCAGTCATTGTTCCGATTAGTGCAACGAGCACTGGGACTCAAAACGAGCCTGGTGATGCTGGAACAACCCTTGATGCTCTCATCAATGGTAGTGGTATCAGTGGCACCATTGCCGATGACGCCACTGCCGGCGGAGCAACCCACACCGTTGGAACACTCACAAACTATTGGACAACTACAGCGCAAGGAGCTGGAGACTACTTTGCCAATATTGCACCAGACACGCTTCAGATCGATTTCGCACTTGATCAGGCTTACGACATCACAAGAATCATGTTCTGGGGCTACGATCCGGGCTTCGGTGCCGAGGCAACGGAGAATACGCCAACCGACATCACCGTCTCGTATTCAACGGATGGATTAGTTTTCGGAAGTCCTCAAACCATCAACCCCACCATCGGAGCTGGAGCAGCGCAGGTCTTCGCGGTCACTGGCGCTCCCTCAGGAACGACAGCTGTTCGTTTCCTGATCAACGATAATGGGCGCGATGATGTCGGAGCAGGTGGAGATCGTGTGGGCTTCGGCGAAGTTCGGTTCGGCGGAACAGCTATCCCAGAACCTTCATCAGCCATGCTTCTAGGCATTTGCGGTCTTGGGCTGGCTCTGCGCCGCCGCAAGTAATCCTTAACTTATCAGATTCTATCAATCAGCCCGTCCAGGTTTCTGGACGGGCTTTTTTTGTAAAGGCATAGGGGTAGATTCCCCCACCGAAATCTGCTACCGAAACGAAGCAGCTTCGATCTTTCGGACCGAGCTGTTTGGGACTCGCTACCCCAGCTGTAATGCTTACTAATTTCAGCGTTTCCGGCGAACGATCAGTGAAGCAAGGCCAAGCAAGCCCATCAAACTGCTGGATGGCTCTGGGATGGCTTCGACTTCAAAGTTATCGTAGACGACTGAGTGTGGCCCGACTGAGCTGAACACATCTGCATATCCCAAGCCAACACGGCCTGAGACGGACTCCGTCGGCGTTTGGATAATGGGTGTTCCATCGAGTGCGTAGGTGACATTGCCACCTTCGATGACATCGATCGTCAGAGTCGTCCAACGGTTGCCGGGAGAACCAGGGAAATCACCTCCAGCGAAAATGCTTTGGTAGGTATCACCTGTCGCATTTGTCGTGTTGTCGCTGTTGAGGTAACTCGCGTCGCCAGCTGCGACAGGAATTCCGTTTGCAAAGTGTCGGAAATCCGAGCTGGAGCCTCCATCGCCAGTCATCGCCAGGAACTGGCCACTGCCAGCAACAGGTGTAAAGATACTTAGAAAATCCGTCGCATCACTTGCGAAACCGATATGCGCAAACTCAGTCGTCCCCCCTGCTGCCTCCACCTGCATGAACATGTCGACGGTAATCCGATAGGACCCGCTGAGCACCAAATTGTGAAACGCGGTAGTGTGGTCAGCCGCCCCTGCGTCATTCGCCGTATCGTTGGCAGTCATGCGCAAGCCCAAGGTGGTGCCACCTGTGCTTCGAGGGGCCGAAGGAATTCCAATCGTCGAATAATCAAATGCGAATGCGACGGTGCCATCGGCAGTGCCGTCACCACTGGCGGCGTTACTGTCATCAATCACCGTGTAATTTCCGGATGAATCGGTATCAAATGAATCTGCAATGAGAGCTGCCTGAGAGGTCGCGGCGGCATAGCCTAAGGCGGCAATGACAAGAGTCGAAGAGGAGGTAGTCATGGGTTTTGGTGTTGGATGATTTGTAAGTAGATCACAGCGCATGATCAAGGGTTCTTTTGCCCAACCCGGCGCAGGTGGATCGCTCTCCGGCTCCGTTGAGATGGCCATCGTCAGGCAGGTGCAAAAGCGTCACTTCGTTAGGGTAAGCATGAGTGACCGAAACGAGAACGGCTAGTAGAGCAATGCTCTGGCTGGCTGGAATGTAAGATTTCATGGTGCGCTGGTGGTTCTTAGCTCATGGATAGCCCATCTATTCTTAATACTTCGTTAAGATTGCGACTAACACGGCAAAAAAGGAGGCATGGTAAGGTCCGAAAGTGTGGAAGCCTGAGGGAAGCCCATAGAAACGAAAAGGATCTGGAACGTTGATCGCTGAGCGAGTAATCAATTGTGCCTTGAATTCTGAATCCATCTTCCGTGGCCTCCGCGAAGGCGTGTCTTTACTCGGGGAACTCCCAGAGGCAGGGCAATTTCCGTCCGAGACGCTGGCACTTCCGAGCGGAAATGCGGTGCTGAATTTTCACCAGAAGCTCGGCTATCTCTATGAGGACGCCCTTGCTACGATGCTAGAATCGACTCCACGATACGAAGTCTTGGCGAAGGGGCTTCAAATTCGCGACGAGACGGGCAGGACGCTTGGCGAGCTGGATTTTCTTCTGAGGGACTCAGTCACAGCTCGTCTGATCCACCTTGAGCTAGCGGTGAAATTCTACCTTGCCATTCAGACCAATGATGAGCTGTTGCTTCCCGGACCTGATGCGCGGGACAACTACTTCCGCAAGTTGGACAAAATGCGCTCTCATCAGTTGCAGTTGGCTCAGAAGTTTCAGCACCTGCTGCCCGAGGAATTCCGATCAAAAAAAATCGACGTTCAACATCTCGTCCAAGGTTGTATCTTTCAGCATATCAGCTCCACCAAGCCGATCGATGCGGCATTTCTCAATCCCAATGGCAGACGAGGCAAATGGTTGCATGCCAGCGAATGCGAGGGTTATTTCGGCAGCAAGCCCACCCTTGAAATCATTCCGAAAGCCCTTTGGCCAGTTCCACTCCCGCAGCTCAAAGAGATCACGCTTGCCCCTTGGCACTGGGAGCAAATGGAAAGTCGATGTCTGATGGTCAGAACGCCGCAGTCTGATGTCCCCCACTTCATCGCGCCAGATGATTACCCCATCATGGATCGCCTTTAGCTCGAGCACGACACTCCGAGCGTTTTACCGTTTGGTTATCTGGGTGAAATGGAATTGGCTGGTTGAAGCCGCAGAGGAACCGCTATGCTAGCCCCACACCGAACCCATCTCATGAAAACTCTTTTTGCGACCGCCCTCTTTTGCGCCCTCTTCCCCGCCCTTGCCGAGACCATTTACATCGGAACCAATACTGGTGGGAATCTCGAGAGCAAGGGGATATATCGAGCCGAGTTCGATGCCTCGACGGGAGAGGTTAGCGAGGTTCAGCTTGCAGCAGAATACCCCAGCCCCGGCTTCCTGACCCAGCACCCCACCCTTCCGATTCTCTATGCATCGAGTGCCAATGGGACCGTGGCGGCTTTCAAGATAGCGGATGACAAGTCGCTGGAATTGTTGAAAAAAATCGATACGGGAGGCAAAAATACCTGTCACCTTGCGATTGATTCCACTGGACGAACGATTGCGGTGTCCAATTACGGCAGCGGGAGCTACGCCACGATCGCAGTCGGGGCAGACGGAGTGCCTACGAAGCTTGCCAGTTTCGTTCAGAAAACGGGTAAAGGAGCGAATCCGAAACGTCAGGGCGAGCCTCACGCGCACGGAGCGTATTTCAACCAAGCGAACAATCAAGTGCTCGTCACTGATCTGGGGCTCGATAAAGTCTTCATTCATTCTTTCAATGCCAACGACTCCACCCTAGGCGAAGCCCTCCCCCCTATCGACCTGAAACCTGGCGCTGGACCGCGTCACTTGGATTTTACTCCAGACTACAGGCACCTCTACGTGCTCAACGAACTCGACAATACGATCACTACGGTCGTCGTCCGCAAGGACGGCTACCAGACCATTCAAACCGTCCCCACCCTCCCCGAGGACTTTGAAGGAAGCAATACCACCGCAGAGATTGAAGTCCATTCGAATGGAAAATTTGTCTACAACTCGAACCGAGGGCATGACTCGATTACCGTCCACCAGCGCGATCCAAAAACCGGCAAACTGAGCTTGGTGCAGCACGCGCCCTGCGGCGGGGTTCAGCCGAGGCATTTCGTGATCTCTCCCGATGGGAAATGGCTGCTTTGTGGGCACCAGGCCTCGAGCACAATCAGCACGCTAGCGCTCGATACCGAGACCGGAAAGCTGGGCACGCCACAAAACACGGTCGCAGCCCCGACTCCGATTTGCATCTTGTTCGCTCGCTAAGTTTTCGGGCGATTTCAGGACTCACTTTTCTCGATGAGTTTGCGGTAATCTGTAAGGCGGGGCCTCGGCCGGTCGTTTTCATGCCAACTTTGCCATGACCGAATCCGACTCTCCCGCCATCAAAAGGCCATCCGGGCTCACCGAAGACATCGTCGCGATCATCGTAGGGATGAGTTTGCTCGGGTTCTGCTTCTTGATGACCTGGTTGCTAGGAGAAAAATCCGTGATTGATGGTGAGCTAGTGAAAGTCACCAGCCCATTAAAGGGGTATCTGGGCAAACCGGGCACTTGGGTGGAAAGTCCCTTAGAAGCTCTTTTTGGGACAAGTGGCGCGCCGAAAGACACTTGGAAAGGCCTACTCGGCGCACTCAGCCTTTTACTTGTTTGTCTCGGTCCCTTGGCCAGCCGGCTTCAGCCGAGAATGAAATTCGGAAGTTTCGTTGGCGGGTTTCTGATGGTCTTCGGCCTATCGACCCTCGCCTACCTTCTCGCCGGCCAGTCAGTCATTAAGAGCTACAACTTGGAATATGCATTGTGGGCTCTGGCGGTCGGACTTTTGATTGGAAACACCATCGGCAAAGGTGCCTTCGGCAAGATGGGCAGTGCGGCGTTCCGGGCCGAGCTCTACATCAAGACTGGTCTTGTCCTCCTTGGAGCCGAGGTCTTATTCAGTCGATTAATGGCTCTTGGAGCACCTGGAATTCTGGTGGCCTGGGTGGTGACTCCGATCGTGCTGATCTCGACTTTCTGGTTTGGGCAGCGAATTTTGAAGATCAAGTCAGCCTCGCTGAATATGGTGATCTCGGCAGACATGTCAGTCTGCGGTGTCTCCGCCGCCATCGCCACAGCGGCCGCCTGTCGAGCGAAGAAGGAGGAACTCTCCGCCGCCATCGGGCTCTCTCTCGGCTTCACCGTGGTGATGATGACCGTCCTGCCATTGGCGATCACCTGGATGGGCTTGAGCGAACGACTCGGTGGCGCTTGGATCGGAGGCACCATTGATTCCACTGGAGCTGTCGCGATCGCAGGTGCTCTCTTGGGCGATACGGCGCTTGAAGTGGCTGCAACAGTAAAGATGATCCAGAATATCTTGATCGGCGTGATTGCCTTCGGGGTCGCGACTTATTGGACGACGCGCTCCGAATCCGCAAACGGCGCTGGCCCGAAAGTCGATGCGCGTGAGATTTGGAGACGCTTCCCCAAGTTCGTCCTCGGCTTCATTGGGGCCTCGGTGATTGCGTCGCTGATCTACGCCTCGTCGGAAACTGGCGAAATGCTCGTCTCCGCCACGACGTCGGTAAGTAAGAACCTGCGAGGGTGGCTGTTCTGTTTGGCCTTCGTGTGCATCGGAATCGACTTGAATTTCCGCCAGCTCTCCAGCCAATTTCAAGGAGGCAAACCCTTGGTCCTCTACCTCTGCGGCCAGACTCTCAACCTCACTCTAACCCTGGGCATGGCCTATCTCGCCTTCGAGGTCATTGATTGGTAATGATGAAAATTCGACCTTCCATGCCTCGGAGATGGCTGAGCTTGATTTTCATCGGCTCAGTGATCGCAGTCATCTGGTTGGGATGGCTCCCGAGCCTCGCAAAAAGCCAGACCATCCGCGAACGCGAAGCTTTTCTCGAGGACAAACGGATCGACCCTGCAGCGATGTTCTACACTGAGCTCCCTTGTCTTGAGGGAGACGGCTTTGAGAAGTCGACTGATACGGGCGATCTGGAAAAGTGAATTCTCCAGGCTCGTCTGCTATACTTTCGCAGTGAACTTCCTAGGCTTTTCTTTTTCGCTGAAAAGTGCTTTAAGCCCCTCCGCATGAGTTCCCTTTACGACCTCACCTATTCAGAACTGGAAGCCTCCCTCCGCCAAGACGGGATCAAGGCTTTGCATGCTCGTGAGATCTTCCGGCACCTCTACAAAGGTTTCAGTAACTTTGTTCCAGCGGTTCAAGAGTGGGTTACTGCGCGGGAAATTCCACCGATCACTGTCGTAAGAGACATTGCTAGCTCGGATGGCTACACTCGTAAATTCCTGCTCCGCTTCTCGGACGGGCGCGAAATCGAAACCGTTCTCATGGGCTATGAGGGTCGCCACACCGCCTGCATCAGCAGCCAGGTCGGTTGCGCGATGGGCTGCGTCTTTTGCGCCACGGGCAAAATGGGCTTCACCCGTCACCTGCGAGCTGGGGAGATGGTGGCCCAAATTCAGTTTCTCAATGCGCATCTGGCCTCCGAAGGAAAACAGGCACTGCGCAACGTGGTGATGATGGGAATGGGAGAGCCGCTCCACAATTTCAAGGAGCTCATGAAAGGGCTTGAAATCATCAGCGATCAGCGTGGTATCGGCATTGCATCCTCACGAATTTCGATCAGCACCGTCGGACACATCCCGGGGATCCTGAAGCTCGCCGAAGCTGATAAGGGCTACCAACTCTCGGTCAGCTTGCACGGTGCCAGCGACGAGGAACGCGGCGCCCTCATCCCGATCAACAAACGCTGGCCCATCGCCGACCTGCTCGATGCCTGCCGTCGCTATTCCGAAACGACCAAGCGGAAGGTTCTCATCGCCTGGACCTTGATCGAAGGGTCCAACGACAGCGACGACCACGCCACGCGCCTAGCTAAATTGCTCAAAGGACGGCAAGTCCACGTCAACTTGATCCCACTCAATCCCACCGAAGGTTTCGACGGACGCCCTCCCAGCGATGAGCGAATTCTCGCCTTCCAAAACATCATCAAGGAAGTCGCGGAAATTCCAGTGACCGTCCGCCAACGGCGGGGTATCGATGTCGGGGC
>CAXIBU010000141.1:0-8137 GCA_964021555.1 uncultured Verrucomicrobiales bacterium
TCCATCGGTATTTCCTGTAATCTAGGGAAAAATACGGACCGAATTTTGTCAAACTGATGGCTTTGCCTATGCGCTCGAACTCGCTAGAGTCCGCCGCATGCCTCTAGACGGTGTCCGCAAAGCCATAGATAAGATCGATACTCAGTTGCTCAAACTGCTCAATGACCGTGCCGAATTGGTCCACGAAGTTGGGGTCATCAAGAAGCGTGAGGGCCTCCAGATTTACGCCCCGGAGCGCGAAGAATTGCTGCTCAGAAAATTGGTTGAGATGAATCAAGGTCGCTTACCTGAAAAGTCGATCCGAGCCATCTACCGTGAGATCATGTCGGCAGCATTGGCGCTGGAGGATGATCTCAAGATCGCTTATCTGGGACCTGAAGGAACATGGACCCATCAAGCGGCTATCAAGAAATTCGGTCATAGTGTCGCTTATCGGCCGCAAGCGAGCTTTGCCGATGTCTTTGACGAGGTGGCTCGGCGCAAGGCGGACTACGGAGTCGTTCCAATTGAAAATTCGACCGAGGGAGCGGTTTCGCACACCTTGGATCTCTTCGTGGAGTCGCCCTTACACATTTGCTCTCAGATTTTGTTGAGAATTGAGCACTGTTTACTGGCGAGCATCCCGCGCTCCGAGATCAAGACCGTCTATTCTCATCCTCAGGTGTTTGGTCAGTGTAAGGAATGGATCGCTCGCCACATGCCAGCCGTTGATCTGGTTGAGGTCTCCTCAACCACCAAGGCAGCACAGATCGCCAGCGAGAGAGCTTCTGAAGGAGCAGCCGCGATGGGCGGAGCCCTTGCCGCGGAACTCTACAACTTGGAGATTCTTGAAAGTTCCATCCAGGATCGTGCCACCAACACGACCAGGTTCCTAGTGATCAGTGAGAAGACCTGTCCACCGACAGGCAAGGACCGCACGTCCCTCCTGTTTTCTACCCAAGACGAGCCTGGTGCTCTGGTGCGGGCTTTGAATGCCTTCGAAAGCTTCGATATTAATCTATCGAAAATCGAATCACGCCCTTCCAAGCAAAAGGACTGGGAATACATCTTCTACGTCGACTTGGCAGGCCATTGCGAGGACGAGACAGTTGCCTCGGCAATCAAAGAAGTTCGCACGCATTGCTCTCAGCTCAAGTTACTCGGTTCCTACCCCGACAGTGGCTCCGATTGCTAATTAGTGATCGTGATCGCAGTCGCCGCAGTGAACCTGCACTGGCGGGATACTCAGTGTTTCGACTGGTTCGCTAGGTGATGCCGAGCTTTCCGATTTCAACGCTGAATTCGATGATTCTGCTGCCGGGCGTAGTGCAGAACCGACAGGCGGAAAGGGGTCTCGAGAGCTCTTGATCATAAAGGACCGGAAAGGGTTCGCGACTGAAACGGAGGCCAGTTGCCTCGTGCCATCGCCTGCGATGTTGTTGCTCAATACCGAGTAGTTTTGCAGATCGTTGCTGACTAGGAGCTGATAATTCAGCCCCGTCACGGTATTCCATTCGACCGTTCCGAGTGATGAAGTTGTTAAGCTAAGTCCAAGATCCGCCTGTTTACCGGGAGGTCGAACTTCCCAGCCAATGTCCTGAAGCGCGGCTAGGTCAAGGTCGGTGAGCACGAGGAAATCATCGCCAGTGAAATACAAAGTCGGCACCATGAGTGCCGTCTGGGCGGTCCCGTGTTCGTTGTTAAACGAGCCATAGGAGCTGCTGACCGTGCTGAGAGAAGGATTGGTCGGATTTTCGATCCAATGAAATCGATCACCAGTCACCTGAGGGCGTTGACTGTAACTAGCCAAAGTATTTGGCCCGATAAATTGATTTCCTGAAATTTTGGAAATCCAAGATGTGGCGGTGCCAATGCCAAAGACATGCCCGATCTCGTGCAGGGCCACTGGCAAGAAGTCAAACTGGCCTGAGCTCCCGGTCTCCGTGAGAGAAAAATTCCAATTTGCAATGGTGCTGAAGGTGACGCTACCGCCCCACGGGGCGAAGTCGGTGGAACCGGAGCCAAAGGCACCAGCCTGTCCGCGACTGACCACTCGCTCGACCCACCCTGTAGTATTCTGAGGAATGCTGTAACCTCCTGGCCCGCCGCTGCCCGCACCGGCAATCGCCCGTCCCCCGGCGAAGATAATCAAGGTGTCCTCAGGCACGATTAAGTTCGAGGCGGTGAAATTGCCTCCAGTTGCAGGATCAACAAAAACTCCGCCCCAACTGGCACCTGGAAATTCGCTTTGATCGATTCGCAAGAGGTCGTCATGAATCATCTCCTCAAAGACGTCGGCGGCGGCTTCGAGTGCGACCTTAGCCTCCGGATTAGTCGTAAAAAAGCCGCTTAGGTCGCGACTGTAATCGAAGACAATCTCGATCGCATGGCACGTGGATATCGCACCGGCCGCCAAACAGGCGCTGATCGCTCGTTTAATTGGTATCCCCCCCAACATCATACAAAGTTCCTCCAGCTCGACAATCAAGTCAACAGAACATTCCGCTTTGACAAGTGGCGCGAGCGGGGGAATCTACGCGCCATGAGCATCATTACCAAGCGTGGCGACGAAGGGAAAACGGACCTGATGTATGGACGCAGGGTCGATAAGACCGACGAACGGGTGGAGGCCTACGGCGCGGTTGACGAGCTAAATGCCTGTCTGGGGTTGGTGCGAGTGAGCGCCACCGCCAGTGATCGAGTCACCGAATTTCTCCAAATTCTACAGAAGCACCTGATCGGGCTGATGGGGGAGCTGGCGACTGCCGAGGAAGATGCGGCACGTTACCGCAAGGATGGCTACCAAACGCTGGAGGCGGAACATCGCGAGTGGCTGGAAGGAGAGGCGAAGGCCTTGGAGAAGGACTGCGATCAGCGATTCAAGGGCTGGGCCATGCCAGGGGGAGAGGGAAATGCGGCCTCGGCCCACCTGGATCTCGCTCGGACGGTTTGCCGCAGGGCGGAGCGCCGGGTAGTCGGTCTCAAGCAGGCGGGCCGACTCTCCAACCTGGAGATCCCGCTTTTCCTCAACCGCCTGTCGGATGCCCTGTGGATTTTTGCCCGATACGAGGCGCTGGTGGGAGATACTGCTGAAAATTCGTGAGAAAATTCGCATTCGATCTTGCAGTGGGACTTGAGCGGGGCTGACTCTGTCCCTGCCTATGGAAACCATGCAGCTTTTTGATACACGGAGCCGGAAACTCGAGCAAGTCAGCCCCAAGGGGGACGAACCTTTGGGATTCTATTGCTGCGGCCCGACCGTCTACGGTCCCGCCCATATTGGCAATTTTCGGACTTTTTTGGTTCAGGACCTTTTCCGTCGGGTCGCTGAAGCTTCCGGGATGCAGCTTAAGCACGTGCGCAACCTGACCGACGTCGATGACAAGACGATCCGTGGTGCTCGTGAGAGTGGGGTCAGTCTGGGTGAGTTCACCCGTGCTTGGACGGAGAAATTCCATGCTGATTGCAGCGCACTCAACCTCTTGGTTCCCACCGTCGAGCCCAGTGCCGTCGAGCATTTGCCGCAGCAGATCGAGATGATTGAGAAGCTGGTCGAGGGCGGTCATGCCTACGCGGCGAAGGATGGATCGGTCTACTTCCGCATCGCATCGTTTGAAAAATACGGGGAATTGTCCGGCCTGGAAACACGTGAGCTGGAGCTTGGCAAGACCCAGAACCAGCGTGCTAACAACGCTGACGAATACGAAAAGGACAGCCTCGCCGACTTTGTTCTTTGGAAGGCACGCCGCGAGGAAGATGGCGAAAACTACTGGGACAGCCCCTGGGGCCAGGGGCGCCCGGGCTGGCACTTGGAGTGCTCGGCGATGATTGCCGAGCATCTCGGAGATTCCTTCGACGTGCACTCAGGTGGGGTGGATCTGGTCTTTCCTCACCATGAAAATGAGATCGCGCAGAGCAAGTGCGCTTGTGGCGGCGAATTCGCGCGGCATTGGTTCCACGTCTCGCACCTGATGGTCGATGGCGCAAAAATGTCGAAGTCGCTCGGCAATCTTTACACCATCGAACAACTGGAAGAGGAGGGCTTTTCCCCCATGGAGGTGCGCTTCGCCCTGCTGGCTGGCCATTACCGCAAGCAGCTGAATTTCACCTTCGATTCCTTGCGCGATGCCCGCTTGAACTTGATCCGCCTTTCCGAGCTGGAAAATTCGCTGGTCGAACTGGCTGCCGACTCCTCTTCAGAAGGTTGGGGGCCATTCGCTGAGGTGATCGAATCCCTGCGCAAGGACCTGAATGCACCGACCGCTCTAGGCAAGCTCTTCTCCGCGCTCGCTCCCATCGAAAAGGCCATCAATGCAGGCAGTCTTTCTCAATCCGCCGCTGCCGAGGCTCTTGCAGGTCTTCGTCTGGTCGTCTCGACTTTCGGATGGACCTTGCCCGAGCTCGAAGTGTCGGAGATCCCCAGTGAAATCCGCGACCTCGCCGAGGCACGGCTCGCCGCCAAGGCATCGAAGGACTGGGCACGCTCCGATGAGCTCCGCGACGAGATCCTCGCCAAGGGCTGGGTGGTCAAGGACGCCAAGGATGGCTACGAGCTGGAACCTAAAATTTGATCGGGCTCACGAGGGCGTGCTTGCGTCAGCATTTCTACAAAGCCTGATTGCGATGAGATCGAAATTCTGATTAGTTCCTCACTAATCACACTATGGCGGATTCACAGGATATCATCTGGGCGAACGGAAAGTTGATTCTCGATGAGCACTATCGATTGTCACCCATGGCACCCGGCTTGGCTGTTGGCTTGGGGTGCTTCGAGACCTTGGCCGCCTACCGAGGGATACCGCTTTTTCTCGATCGTCATTTGAAACGACTTTTCGAAGGCGCGGCGAGGCTTGGATTCCAAGTGCCGGACCCTAGCACCCTGGAAGATGCGGTGGCTGAGGTGATTGGTGAGAACGGATTGGACAACGAACCTGTCTCGCGACTGCGAATTTCCGCCATGGCGCTCGACCTCGAGGGGGAGGCCAGCGTGACCATTAGTGCCGTGCCACAAGCGGGATCGCCCGAAACCATGACCGTTACGGTCTCCGACTACCGGCGAAATGAGCTGGGGGCGCTCACCGGCATCAAAAGCAGCTCTTACGCGGAAAATACGGTCGCACTCAGGGAGGCGCGGCGAGAAGGGTTTGACGAGGCGCTGATGCTAAATTCGCGAGGGGATCTCAGCGAAGGGACCTTGAGCAACGTATTTCTCGTCAACGGTGGAAAGGTCACCACGCCCGAGCTCAAGTCGGGCTGCCTACCAGGCGTCACCCGGGCGCTGGTGCTCGAGCTGGCGACGAAATGGGGGATCCCTTACGAAGAGGTCTGCATCCCTTCGCACGAGATCTTCATGGCCGAGGAAATTTTTGTTACCAATAGCGTGTTAGGAATTTGCCCGGTGTCCCGTATCGATCAGCGTGAGCTAGAGCCGGGCCGGATCACGACCAAGCTGCGCGGTGCCTACCAAAGTCTCATTGAATCTCTCATCGAAAACTAACCACGAACTCTAACGATCATGTCACGACCAGTCACTCTCTTCACCGGCCAATGGGCCGACCTCCCTATCGATGAACTCCTGCCACGCGTCCGCGAGATGGGCTATGATGGCGTCGAACTTGCCTGCTGGGGCGATCACTTTGATGTCCAGCGCGCGCTCAATGAGGACGATTACTGTGACAAGCTCTGGGACAAATTAGAGGAGCACGGGCTCGCTTGCTACGCGATCTCAGCTCACCTCGTTGGCCAAGCGATCTGCGATCGGGTGGATGAGCGCCATCAGGCTATCCTTCCCGAATATGTGTGGGGCGATGGCGAGCCCGAGGGCGTCCGTCAGCGCGCCGCCGCCGAGCTTTCCGATACCGGTCGCGCCGCGCGTAAGTTCTTCGATGCCGGGGCCGATTACATGGCGACCCAGCCCGAGGGCTCTGGAAAAGTCGTGGTCAATGGCTTCACTGGCTCAAGCATCTGGCACGCCCTGTATGCCTTCCCGCCGACGTCACAAGAATACCTGCAAAAGGGCTTCGATGACTTCGGAAAGCGTTTCGGGCCCATCATGGAGGTGTTTGAGGAGAATGACGTGTATTTCGGGCTCGAGGTCCACCCGACCGAGATCGCCTTCGACATCGCCAGCTCCAAGCGCGCGCTGGAAGCGATCAAGCATCACAAGCGTTTTGGATTTAATTACGATCCTTCGCACTTCGGCTACCAGGGCGTGGACTACATTCAGTTCATCCGCGAATTTGGCGACCGCATTCATCATGCGCACATGAAGGATGCCTGGTGGGGCCACGGTGATGGCACCGTCGGGGTATTCGGTGGTCACACTGACTTTGCCGATCCCAGCCGTCACTGGGATTTCCGCTCGGTCGGTCGTGGTGATATCGACTTTGAAGAAGTCATCGTCGCCCTCAACGACGTCGGCTACCAGGGCCCGCTTTCCGTCGAATGGGAGGACGGCCGCATGGACCGATTCCACGGTGCCGAAGAGAGCTGCGAATACGTTCGTGGCATCGATTTTCCGCAGAGCGGCAACAAGGCGTTCGATGCCGCTTTTGATCGCAAAAATCAGGGCTGACCTTCGCTAGCAGCAGTTTAAAATTCAATTATCATGAGAAAAATCAGAATGGGAATGGTCGGCGGCGGCCGTGGGGCTTTCATCGGCGGCGTTCACCGCTTGTCTGCAAACTTAGACGGCAAGATCGAACTGGTCTGTGGTGCCTTCAGCTCGGACCCTCAGAAATCTAAGGATTCCGGCAGCGACTTGGGCCTATCAGCCGACCGTTGCTACGGCGACTTCGAAGAGATGATGAAGGCCGAGGCCGCATTGCCTGAGGACGAGCGCATGGAATTCGTCTCCATCGTCACGCCGAACCACATGCACCTGCCAGCAGCCAAGGCTGCGCTCGAGCACGGCTTTCACGTCCTTTCTGATAAGCCGGCGACCCTCAACCTCGCCGAGGCAAAGGAACTCCAAACAATCGTCGAAAAAACTGGCAAGCTATACGGATTGACCCACACCTATACTGGCTATCCCATGGTCAAGCAGGCCCGTGAAATGGTCAAAGAGGGCAAGCTCGGCACCATTCGCAAGATCGTCGTTGAATACCCTCAGGGCTGGCTCGCCAAGGCCCTCGAGAACACCGATAACAAGCAGGCCAAGTGGCGCTCGGATCCGTCAAAATCGGGCGTGGCTGGAGCCATGGGCGACATCGGGACTCATGCCGAAAACCTCGCCGAGACCATTAGCGGACTAAAGATCAAAGAGCTCGCCGCCGACCTCACTGCATTCGTCGATGGCCGTCAGCTCGATGACGATGGCAACATCCTACTGCGCTTCGAGGGCGGGGCCAAGGGCGTCCTGCACGCCTCGCAAATCTGCGTCGGCGAAGAAAATAACCTCAATATTCGCATTTGGGGGACCGAGGCAGCTCTTGAATGGCACCAGCGCGAGCCAAATACGCTGCTCTTCAAAACCAACGAGGCTCCAGCGCAAATCTACCGCACCGGTCACGACTACCTTTGCGACGCCGCCAAGCGCGGCACCCGCACGCCACCAGCCCACCCCGAGGGCTACCTCGAGGCCTTCGCCAACATCTACCTCAACTTCGCTGACCACATCGCCGCCCTAAGCGCAGGCGAAACGCCCGACGAACTCGTCACCGATTACCCCACGATCGAAGACGGCATCCGAGGCATGGCCTTCATCGAAGCCGCCGTCACCAGCAGCCAAAACAACGCCGCCTGGACCGCCTTTGATTGCTGAATAGGGGACAACATCCCAGCCTTGTGGGACTCGTAAACTTCTGACACTGCTCCAACAGCATTCTTGCGAAAGAGCTACCTTCTGCGCGCCTAGCTTCACACTGATGACCATTCAAACCGCCAAGCGCGCAAGTAAAGTCGCCCGCTATTCAGGAGGCTTGGAGAGCAGATTGGATACCATCGCCAGCGTGGTATTAGTAATGCAATCCATTGCTAGCCTCTACACCATGGCGGAGGCATCTTTTTTCTTTGGAGTTTGCATCGCTATTTCCGGCATTGCCTCTTACCTACTGATCCGCGCGGTAGCTGAAGTGATTCGACTTCTCAAGAAGGGGCAGGGTCTAAACTATGGTGGCGAAATCAGCCAATGTCAGGCGGAGCTTGAGCAGAGATGTGG
>CAXIBU010000142.1:0-8086 GCA_964021555.1 uncultured Verrucomicrobiales bacterium
CGACTCTCATCGTTTCGACTTTGCCCGTGCCCGTCATGGTTGCGACATCCCCCCACCCCTTCATATCCGAGCTTTTCTGCAGAACGTATTCGACTCCCATCGTGGTATCCCACTCAAGTGATGCTTCGCTTTTGTCTTCGTTGAAGCTGAGCTCTTCTAGCTCAATCAACCTCGGAACAACGGTGAAATTCTGACGATTGGAGACCTCGGTGTAGGAATCATTGGTCAGCAAAGAAACGTAGTATTTCCCCGGAGCGATGTCCGCAGAGATGATCTCGGTCCGCGCGGCATCACCATCGACGTATTGATAATGCACCAGGTCCCCTTCGCCCGGTTGTTCTCCTTGGCGGAAAATACCCAGGTAATCCTTCGGATTCGCCGGACCATTTTCGTAGGTCACCGACAGATCTTCCCCAAATGTCAGTCGATCCTTCTCGATGCTCAAATTCGCGATGCGATCCCCCACCGAGAAAGGCAATGGCTCGCTGATCATCAAATTGCCGGAATTTGCCTGCACCACCGCGTAGAAATATCCCTTTCCGAGCGGCGGAATCGTCCATTGACCCGTCTCCGATTCAATCGCCACACTGGCCAACGAATCAACCGCCCCAGCCACGTCGCCCGCGCGATAGAGGTGAATGCGGTTCCTGGTCTCTGGGAGATCAGCCTCCGCGTAGGCGATGGAAACATCTTCAGACTCTGTAAATTCCGACTTTGAAGCCGAGAGTTCGGTCATCCGCCCAATGTAGAGTGGGATTCGCGGAGAAATCTCGTTGTAGCCATCGTTTTCGAAAAACACTGCGAAGGCTTCCTCGCCCGCAGCAAAATTGTTAGGACCTCGAGTGGGTGTCACCTGCCCGCTGGCTCCACTCACATACTCCCACAGCATTGCAGCCCCCTGCCCTGGAGTATCGCCCTTGCGATAAATCCCTACCCAATCCGTCGCATTTCCAGGACCGAAAGCGTAAACCACGGGTATCGCCTCCCCCACCCCGTAAACCATTTTCGCAAGTGCAATCGATGGCTCAGCCACATCGCTGCCGCCGATCTCCAAGCTCACGCTATCCGACCACTCGGACCACATCGCATTCCTATCGCGATGACGGATCCGCGCAAAATACGTGCCGTTGGCCAAACGATTCACCCCCAGTTCATAACGAGTGATGTCCTTACCGGCATTGATATCGACAGGAACATAATCAGGTGCGCCCGTGTCTCCGTAGTAGTTCTCGAAATCCACGATCTCGTCGACCTTCAGGGTATTGTATCCCGCATCGGTCGCGACTTGGTATTGGATACTGTTTAGCTGTTCGCCCGCGCTACTTGAAAAGGCCGATGATTTTAAGGTAACAGGCAAATTCACCTCGCCATCCGGAGTATCTTCCAAGGAAGGACGATCGGGGGCTGCCAGTGAGCGATTGCGGTGGAAGCGATCGATTTCCTGTGAGTTATAAATCCAGCGCTGATTCGCAGGCAGCAAACAATGAGCCTCCGAATAGCACACAACTTCAGCTTTCGCTTCAACATGGTCAATTTCCATCAGCTGCCACGCCCAGTTGTTGATCGATTTCTGCACGTCATCGTAGTCGGCCTCACGACCGGATTGCCCCCAATACTGATCCCAAGCACTCCCTCCACTAATGATATGATAAGTCGGTTGATCCCTAACCTGTCCACGATGATAGATGTGGTGGTGCGCTCCGATGTTTAAGAAGTGCTTGTCGGATTCATTGAGGATCCCCATCGCCGTATTTCTCAGCCAAGAGGAAATGTCGCCTAGGTATTGCTCTGCTTGATAAGGGCGGTGGCAAATACTCACAACCCAGTCGACCGATTCATCTGCCGAATAGGCATCTTTAAGGTTCCTCACCCACTGCGTCTGCGTGCCGTTATTGCCCAGCTCACTATTGGTGTGAACAAAAACAAGATTGGACATCTGGTGAGCATAGTAGGAATCACCATCGCCACCCGCCACACTTGCATAGTCAATCTCCTCATACCGGAAAAGTCTGCGATAGCGATCGAGCCCGGGATCGCCATAAGTCTCGTGATTCCCAACCGAAGTCATGATCGGAACATTCGGGCTAATCAGTCGGCTGCAGTAAAAATGCAGATTGCGCCATTGATCGACCGAGCCCACATCCACCTGGTCCCCAGGCATGAGCACGACATCGACAATTTCTTCAATCGGCTTCTCACCATGGAGAGCCCTAATTTTACTCACCGCACGCTCCATCAGTTTCTCATAGCGGAAATACGGATCTCCCGAGGACTCTTTTGCCGTAATCTGATTGTCGCCAATGATCAGTGCTCTGAATTTCCCGCTCTTGCTGCCCAGATCTTTCGCGGTCCTGAAACGAAAGACCTCAGATGTCACCGTCTCCGTCCGCACGCGATAATAGTAGAAGGTATTCGGCGTGAGCCCAGATAGCTTGCCAGAATGATAAGCATTGCCCGCCGAAAAGACATCAACAGCTCCAGTCTCTGTGTTCGTCAGCTGGTCGGCGGCCAGACCGTAATCGATGAAAGTCTGACTGTCCCCGTTGCTCCACCACGACACCCAGATTGAATCCGGCCGCGGGTTATGCAGATAAGGCCTCGTTCCGGAGGGAACCCCGAAGAAGGGGAGCGGCGCTGCAAAGATCCATTTACCCTTCATGGTAAATCCTGTGATTGAGGCACCAAGCAAGGTCTTCAAAAACTGCGAACGGTCCATCGAATAAGTTAAACCTGACTGACAGGTATCTGTCTTGGCGCATTTTCGACAAATAATAAGGCATTTTCAGTCCACTCCCTCCCGGTATTCGCCCGGCCGCATACCCACCTCTCGCTGAAAGAAGCGACTAAGCTCATTGGCTGAGGCAAAGTCCATCATGTCCGCGATTTCACTAAGGGGCTGATCAGACTTCCTTAGCAGGTATTTCAAATGCATCACCCGCACCATAGTAATCTCCTTCTTCGGACTGTGCCCGAGGTGCTTTTGAAAGCGCGCTTTTATCGTCGAGGCCGAATATTCACTCATGTCAGCCAGATCACTAACCTGCACCATCTTGAACATGGCCCTTTTTCGAACCCACCTGACGATGCGAACCAACTCAGTATCATCGATATTGATCAGATCAGTGGATTCTCTCGCCTCAACAGGTTCCGGATCGATTTGTGATTCGGCAGGAACCTCCTCGCCCTTAAATTGAGCCTCCAATAGCTCCGCCGCCCGGTAGCCAACCTTCTCTCCCGGGTAGCGTAGGCTCGACAGAGGAGGACTGCATAAGAGACAGTAATTGGCATCATTACCGAACCCCACCAGAGCAAGGTCTTGTGGAATCCTGATCCCCAGATCAGCCGCCGCCAGAGAGACAACCGCGCTCAGCGAATCATCAACAACGAATAATCCGCAAGGCTTGGGAAGGGTCAATAGTATCGCCTTTACGTCCTTGTCAATTTGCTGCCAAGCATCCTTCTCCCACAAGGGGTATCCTCTCAAATGGTTAGAAATCAGCTCAAATCCGTGTTCTTCGACCGCACCGCGAAAACCGGCCAAACGATCCCTCGAATACCTGCGCCAGCCCGACCCAAAATTATTCTCTTGATAGAGAGTCTCCCCACGACCGAGGAAAGCAAAGTGCTTCAATTGACATTCAGCCAGGTGCTGAAAAGCCATTCGTCCAATCTTTTCACCGTTCACAAAGACTCTTGGAAAATCCAGCGCTGGGCCCTCCGAACTCATGATAACAGCTGGGATACCTCGATCCCGATAGCTAGCGAGCTCTTCCTCGGATGCCCGAAACAAGATAACTCCGTCCCCCTCCCAATCAGCCCCCACCTCAATGACCTCCATTTCGCCGTGCGAAGGATAGTGCCCAATTAATTTCCACGACAAGCCTTCCCGTATTCGAGACAAAATCCCGCGCGTAATCGTCGGACCATACCCGCACCAGCTAGGGAAACGTAGTCCAATCTTTTTGGGACGCTCAGCGTCTTTCTCAGTCTCATTCATAACCAAACGCTTTCAAATACGGCTCAAGAAGATGCAAGTGCGGGGCTAGCGCTTGCTCATATTGTCGCCACCGACCTTCTGATCGACGATAAAGTGGCTGGCTCACATCATGATAGGTGGGCGTAGAAATCGTCTGATCTCCACCACGCTTTTGATGATCCACCATCGACGGGGACCACTCAATACTCAAAAAGTCAGCCAAGCGCCGTGTTTGCCCCTCCGGATCATCCAACAAGTCCTCATAGCGTGATTCCAGCCACCGCTCTTGTGGAAGCCTCTCTTTCAACAACAACCAGTGGCGCATGACCTCCGCATAGTATTGGCAGGACTTCTCCAAGCTGATCGCCGCCACGCTGTTGGGCGTGGTCGGCACCATAGTGAAAAAGAAGCTAATCACCACATCCCGCGGATCCCTGATCGGCATCAAGATCTTGCAATCAGGAAAAAGCCTGAGTGGGACGGGAAGGTCTATGGTTAGCAATGGATCCTTCTCGATCAAAATCCGCCCATTCACAGGCTCACCAAGGACAGCCTCGGTGCATCGAAGGTATTCTTGGCGCCCGCCTGCTAGCTCTTCGTCAATGAAACTATCAAGCTCACCCATTGCCTCTTGAGAAGACACCGCCTCGTGAACGAGAGATTGGGTAAATTGATTCATCAGGATGCCACTCTCATCAGTGCCGATGCAGCGCTCGTGTGAGCTGAGCATTTTCTCCAACAGACTAGTGCCTGAACGAGGGAATCCAGCCATCAGCACCAGATCACATCCCGAACTGCCCGCAGCCCATTTCGCTAAGCGCTCGTCGGTAAGCTGTTGAGTGCACTCCCATTGGCGCTGTGTCACCGCCCGCCAGATTGGAATCTGTGAAGTTGCTGCGTCCACTAAATGAGCTTTTGCACTCAAGAGCGTGGCCAGAGCCTTTTCAAAAAGACCATTTCGGTCGTAGACCGCAGCCAGTTCGTAACGCAGCCGCCACTCATCCTCCCCACCCCAGCTGATTGCCTCTTCCAAGCGACTCTGCGCACAATCCAGCCGTTTTGAATTTCGCTCCAAATGCGCCAATTGCCGGATCGACCTCGCATTTCTCGGGGAAATCGCCAGTGCTTTATGGAGTAGTGCCTCAGCCTCTTCAAGCTCACCAACCCTCTCTAATGAACTAGCCAAGAGGCATAGGTATTCAGCGTTTTCGGGGTTTAGCTCGACCACTCTCCGCATAAATCGCGCGGACTGATCAAAGTGAGCTTCCCTGAAGCATAGACTAGCCACTCCCAAAAGCGGCGCCGTCTGATCGCCTGACAGCAGCTCAGACCATGCTTCGAAAGCCGCTCGAAAATAGTAAAATTGAAAGCATACCTGCCCAAGCTGATAAAGGTCCCATTCCGCTTTCCGGCTTCTGCAGAAAGCCAAAACCGCTTCCTCATCTCCCCCAAACAGCAGCTCTTGCAGTTCTTCAGTCATATTAATTCATCGCTCAATTTCGAAAAGGCAGGCTCAAAAAACTTCTCGTAGTGCTTCCACCGCTCCACGGCACTCGCATAAACGGGCTTTTGCACCTCGGCATAGGTCGGCGAGTAAGAAACTCGCGCGGAACTAGACGGCTCAGCCTTGGTGTTTTCCGACGTTTCGCCACCCAAGCTCTCTTTCAAACACGAGATTTCACCCTCTGGATTCTTCACAAATTTTTCATATCTAATGACTCTCATTTGCTCACCCAAGCATTCCCTCAACTTCATCCCCAAACCACGCACTCCTATGATTCTTTCCGCCGCAGTCATAGAGTTCAGATAGTGAACCGAATGGCTATTGAGCCCAAAGTCCATGCCATAGCAACTGAGGAGAACATCCCGAGGGTCACGAACCACCTCAATGATCGGCATTCTTGGGAAAAACCGCAGGAATTTTACCACCAAGGGCATCAATTGCGGATTCTTATCGATCACCCTCCTCGCACTGACGGGCGAGCGGGACAGCTCAAGTAAGGCTGCTTCATAGTTTGATCGAATCCTCATGCACGCACCGACAGGTAATTTCGAGAGACTCATCAGGGCATCACTCGTCCCCTCGACCTGGTCGAAAACCTTGCGCCACACGAGATCTCGGAAAGCTGTATTCTCATCCGCACTCTTGATTCCGAGACTACGCTCCAAATGATGCTCAATGACTGTGGTTCCCGAACGAGGAAAACCAGTCAACAATATGGGAAGAACCTTGGCCGGTTTGCGCTCGGCAGATTGCCACTCCCGAAGGATCTCCGGACTGAAGCGGGTGATCATCTCTGAATCCTCCGCGAATTTCTCATTGGACTGATCCAGCTCTTTCCCAGCTAATGGTAACAGAACGTCTTTTGCGGCCGACCAAGCTTCAAAAGCTCTCTTAAATTCACCCAAGCGATCGTAATCACGGCCACGCGCATAGTGAACTTGTGCCAGAGATGCTGGAGATAGTTGCCTGCCGCCTTTGAGAAGAATCTGATCAAGAATCGCCAAACTCTCGGCATATCGCCCCGATCTGAATTCCAATTTGGAACGTAAAAACTGACTTTCGAAAATGGTAGAGCCACGACTTTCAAATCGGCCCACAAAATCCGCAGCTTCTTGGAGATCGCCCTTTCGCTCTAAAAGGTCTGCGGCGATCAAATTCAGACCACCAGGATCTGGCAAATCCTCAATGACTTTCAGCGCCGATGCGGAATCGCGGGCTGCAATCAATAGAGGCAGCGCAGAGTTGATGAAATTCGGCTCAGGAAATGCCTCAATCCCATTTTTGAGAATCTCGCTCGCCTCCGAATATCGAAAAAGCAAAGTCAGCACCTTGGCAAAATCGATCCATACCGCTTGATCGCGTGACTGCTGCTTGATTGCTTGCCGAAATTGCTTGATAGCTAGGTCTTCCTGACCTTTTTGAAAACTGCGTAGAGCTTTCTGGTGAAAATTTTGGGCGGCAGGGCGTATCATAGTCTTAGCTTAAGCGTGGCGAGAATTTCTCCAAAATTAAACCACAAAAAAGGCCCGTGGCATGAAAACCACGAGCCTCTGGAAGTTGTGATGAACTTAGGCACGCTTGCGGCGAAGAGCCATCGCGCCGAGACCGGCAAGGCCGAGAAGCGTCGATGAAGGCTCTGGAACAGCGACTTGGTCAAATGCCAAGTTATCAAGCGCTTGATACGACGACCCACCGCTGACGAGATTGAGACGAAGGCTGAGGGTGCTGCCTGCATTGGCTTGCGCCTGAGCAAGTGTCATACCGGTGTTGATGGTGGTGCGACCACCATTTCCACCAACCGCATCTGAGAAATCGTCCCAAGTGCCGCTAACAATGGTAGAGGCACCATTGAGGATAGCCCAATCAACGATGGAGTTACCTCCACCCGCGAACTCGTCGAGATCGAAGGAATTGACGAGGACACCGACGGTTGCCGACGCTGGCACGAAGTCCATGAACAATGGATTGGCTGAGCCATAATCAGTTTGACCAACGGCGCCGCGACCATTCCAAGGATCATATGAATCCCATGCGACCGCACTTGCACCTGGGCCGTTACCGGTGGCAGAGACCCAATTGAGGGAGATATCTGGTGTGCCTACAACGCCGTCAGCACCGACGGAAACGGTGATGCCTGTGCCATCTGCTGCGGCATTGTCGCCGTAAGCTTCTGGAATGCCTGTTCCGTTTGCGCCTTGGCCGTCAAAAGTAAGCAGCGTAGCAGCGGAGGCGGAAGCCACCAAACTTGCTGAAGCAGCAACACTTACAAGGAGTGATTTATTGTATTTCATAGTTTTTTTAATTGTGGAGGATGAAAACCGTCCGAAATGGATCATTCGAAATACGGCCCAAACAAACAACCGACAAAAGCGCTTAACCAACTTGCATTTTAGCCAAATGAACCCAATTCACTGATTTGCCTCTTGGCAGTTTTTGGCCACCGTTTAATCTTCCCTTATGAGACGTTTGTTCACAACCCTCGCCGCCCTGATGATCTGCAACGGAGCACTTTCCGCCGAAACCCACGGCCCCATCTTGCAGTGGTATCAGGATCCTTCTACGACCATGACTTTTCATTGGCTGGAGCGAAATGCTCAGAATGGCAT
>CAXIBU010000143.1:0-7876 GCA_964021555.1 uncultured Verrucomicrobiales bacterium
CGTCGCGCCTTGCCAATGCGAAAAATCGCTCCAGCATTCGTCTCTTTCATTCACTAAATGGTATCAGATCGTGCCATTGAGCTTTCTGCCGATCCAGAAGATCGCAAGCAGGACGGTCAGCACCAAGCCGACGAGCCAGTGATTCCAGAGCTGGAAGCGGCGTTCGATGGGCTTGGGATCGGCCAGCGTTTTGATTTCGTTGATCAGGGCCTCGATCATGTCAGGCTCGATGATGCGACCTTGGGCGGTGCGTGAGATTTCCTCAAGCACTTCGGGTCGAGCTGGTTGGCCAAGTTGCTCGATGGAGTCACCTTGAGCCAGGAGCTTGGTTTCGACCGGCTTCTCAGGACTGCCTGATGAAGTGGCCTTGATGCTCCAGGTGCCAGGTTGCTTGACCTTGAAGGAGCCAGTGAAGGCGCCCCAAGTTCCGCTAGTCTGGGAGAGGTTGAAGGTCTGAACCTTGCCGTCAGGCGAGGTTAGGTCGACTCTCACATTCCCGTCCTTCAGCGGGACGCCGGATTCATCGTAGGCATTCGCTGATAGGGTGACGATATCACCTGGCTTAGGACGCTCGGGTGTCGCGAAAATTCGCACCCTCTCGCCAGCAGCCATGTTGCGTTGATAGCTCATCCAGCGCGCGACTTGGCCCCAGAAACGGTAGTGATAGAGATCTTCGACGCCTTTTCTCCAGCGCCAAGCGGCATCCGTTCCCATGAAGAGCACCTTGCCTTCACCAGCGATCTTGGTGACCAGAAGGGGGAGTAATCCGAAGTCATTGCGGCGAGATTCATGGGTCGCAAGGACCTCCGTGCCACCAACCGCGCGGAGAACCGGAGCGTGCCAGTAGAAGCCTGGCAGTGAGCGCCAGACGGTCGGATTGTCACCCTCGGTATCGGCTAGCAGCGTAAGGAGAGAATTTCGACCTTCGGTGGTGAGCTGGAGCTGAGATGGGCTAAAGTCGCGGATGCCCTCCTTCTTGCGAGGATCCATGATGACGGGCATCAAGTCACCGAGTGGTGTCTTGCTCAGGCTGTGCTGGTTGCCCTGAGGTCCAGGCATGAAGATGAGACCCGTGGCCTGGTTCTCAACGACGCCTTTGATCAGCTCCAGTTCGTCTTTCTTAAGCTGGTCGGTGCCGATGTCTCCTAAGAAGATCACATCGTATTTGGAGAGTTTCTCAGGGCTATTGGGAAATTCCTGAATGTAATCAGGTCCCGCACCCATCCCTAGATCTGGATGGTAGAGCAAGCAGTCGACTTTGACCCCAGGGTCGCGGGAGAGGGCATTGCGGATGAAGCGGTATTCCCAGCGTGGCAGGGTATCGATGACGAGGACTCGGATCGATTCGCGACGCCCAGCGAGCGTGAATTCGCGCTTGTTGTTGGTTTTGACAAGCTCGCCGGCGGTGTCAGGGATCATCAGGCTTAGCTCATCGGTGCCCTCTTCTTCGATCCTCCAGAGGATGGCCTCTGTGACCGTCTGTCCTGCGGGGATTCTGACCTCCTTCGAGCGTTCCTTGCCGGATTTGTTCCGTAGGCGGACGGTGACCCGAACGTCGCGCTGGAGGGACGAGCGAAGGGTAAACGGGATCTGAACGTTCTCGCCGACGATACCGTAGGTGGGTGCTTTGACTTCTTGGATCGCCAGGTCTGGAAGGCGAGTGGCGGAACCAACGGGGATCGCGAAAATGGGGACGCCGCGCTGGCGGTAGCGCTGGGCAGCCGTGACGGGGCGCTTGCCGATATTCCAGTCACCGTCGGTAAGCAGAATGGTGGCGCGGAGATTATTCTGGTCGTCGAGAGTGGTCTCAAGCGCTTCGTGGAGGTCGGTGCCGGCCAAAGAGGTGACAGAAGGGTCTTCACTGTCAGGTGGTGATGCGAAGCCTTCGACAATGACCCGGTTTTCCGCTTCGAGAGGCTTCCAAAATTCGCTCTCTCGAAGTTGCTCCACCACCGCTTGTCTGGCGATGGCTGTGGCACCGGTGCGGGCGTCTTCTGTTTCCATCGAGCGGGAGGCATCCCACAGAATGGCGACGGTTGGCTCGCTGTCAGGCTTCAGGATGGTGCGCCATTCGGGCTTCCACAAAAGAAGGACGGCAGCGACGGTTGCGAGGAAACGCAGACTTTCCAAAAAGGCTGACAATCCTTTGCGACGTGAGCGTTTCCAGCCCATCACGCAGATCACGCCCATGGCGGTGATGACTAGGAGGCCTAGATAGAAAAGCACGCTGCCCGGGCTGAAAACGAGGTTTTCAACGAAAGGGAAAGTGAAGGTTTCGGTGGAAAAGGCGAGTGGCATCAGCTTGGGCGGTCTCCGGTTTCTGGTTTGACGCGCTTGGGCAGGCACAAGAGCGCCTCGCCAAACAGGAAGAGGATCATTGCGATCACGAATGGGCGCCAGAATGGAGTGACGAGCGAGCCGTCATCCGATCCGGTTTGGTCGAAAAGACTGAAACGAGTTCCATCAAATAGGGCCTCGACCACTTTGTCATTGAGACGGGAAGGTGAATTCTCCGAGGTCGGCCGGTTGGCGGCTACAGTGCGCTCGCCGAGGCGGTAGACACCAGCCAAGAAGGTCTCGTCGGCATTTGATTCATCACTGAAGAAGTCATCGAGACGTTCGCGCCCCTCGCTTGGCTGGGCAAGCGCCTCACCACGGTTGACCACGGCCGCAAAGCTAGAGCCGAGGCGCTCACTGCCGACATTGATCGCACGCTGAACGACAGGGAGAAGAACAATGGGATCACCCAAGTTGGACCATGAATAATCGGGTAAGGTCGTGAAGAAATACGCCGTCCCTTGATCGACAATGTGCCGGGAAAGAAGGGGCATTTCGTCGTCCCAGCTAGCGAGTGGCAAGGACGGGCCATTCAAAGGTTGGCGCTTGATCGCGCGGAGGCGGTCAACGGGGATGGTAACGCCGTCTTCGCCGTCGCGAAGGAGCCCATCCTGTTGGTCCCATGGGCCTGGGATGAAGTATTGCTCATCTTCGGATACCTGAATTTGGCCCCAGCTGTGCTCAATGAACTTGGTGTCGTCAATCTCATTAGAAGGTAAGAAAATCGCGGCCCCTCCCTTGGAGAGGTAGGATTCCATCTGATTGGCGGCGGCCTCTTGGGGGAGCTTGCCTTGCCAAACGATGAGCGAAGTCGCTTCCCAGTCGATAGTGAAAAGGTCCTTGGGCTGGATGACCTGGACCTCTTGAGGCTTGTAGCCTTCGAGAGCCGAGACTCGTGCCAAATTGACGGCCATTTCCTCGTCGGTCGATTCAGTGACGATGTAGGTCAGCGTGCTCTTCTTGGAGCCGAAGCTGAAGAAGGCGACGTTGTCGCGCGGCGCTTGGTCGGCCTGGACGGAGACGTATCCCCAGCCGCCGACTTCTTCTTTAGCTAGTGGAATTCTTTTCTCAAAAGTCAGGGACTGACCGTCGATGGTGACTTCTTCACCCGAAGGGGCACCGCCGATGGCGTAGGTGACCTGAAGGGCTGCAGGGCCAGTGTCCTTGCTGCGAGTAATCCGAATCTGAAGGTTCAGGTTATCGGCGTCGCGCAGGACACTGAGGAGCTCGACCTGATAGTTGATCGAGGGATTTTCGCGAGCGGCGAGAACACGGATGGCGGGTTCATTTTCTAGGGTGGCGAGGCCAGAGCGAATGACTTCCCAACGAGCAGAGTCGGGAGCCCAGTCGCTTTCCTGGAGGTCGGAAGCGACCCAAATTTCTGAATTTCCAGAGGAGTTTTCGGCCAAGTAGTCGATGGCGCTGTTCATCAACTCGGGAAGGTCCGCCGAGGTATCGGTGGCGGCGGTCGAGCTTAGCTCGGCAAGGACGTCAGGCGAGGGGACTTCCTCAGCCAGGCCAGTGGCGGAGTCGATCAAGATGAGCCTGGCCCCATCCAGTTGCTCGATGGAGTCAGCGACCCGCTGGAGCACCCGCTGGCGCTTGCTCTCGTTGCTGTTGTCGGGCCGCGCCTCCATGCTCGAGGAACGGTCCAGAACGAGGACGACGGTATCGACTTTACCCGAACCCCAGCCGAGTAGACCACTGGCCAAGGGCTGAGCCAGGGCGAAGAAAAGAGCTGCCAAGGCGAGAGCCCGGCAGGTCAGGATCATGATGTGGCGAAGGCGCTTCTTCCCGCGGGATTCTCGGGTCGCCTTCAAGATGAACTGCATGGCAGCCCACTTCACCGTTCGGTGACGGCGGCGGTTGAGAAGGTGAATGATGATCGGGATCGCCGCGGTGGCGAGGCCGATCAACATGAGGCTGTTTACGAAACTCACAGAAAGGAAAGGTTACTTCTTGGTGCCTTTGCTGAGGCGGGCGATGAGGAAATCAAGGATCACTTTCTCGTAATCCTCAGTGGTCTTCACGAGATGGTAGTCGGCATTGGCGTCATGGCACTGGACCTTGATTTCTTCGAGAAATTCTTGGACGGCTTCGCGGTATTCGTCGGCGATCAAGCTGGCCTCCGCAACTACGGCGGTGCCATCTTCGAGATCAACGAAACGCTGGGGACGCTCGAATTCGAAATTGATCTCCTGAGGGTCCATCAAGTGGAAGACTGCGATGTCGTGCTTGCGATAGCGAAGGTGCTGGAGGGCATCGCCGAATTCCTTGGTATCCACGAAAAAGTCGGAAAGAACGATGACCAGAGCACGCTGGCGAATTTTCTCAGCGACGTCGTGGAGGGCCTGGACGATCCCAGTGATGCCTTCGGGCTTGGCTTTGGATAGCTGATCGTAGACCAATTGCAAATGCGCCGGGCGGCGGCTGGGCGGGATGTCGAGGTGGATCTTCTCTTTGCAGAAGCAAACCCCTGCGGCATCGCCCTGGTTGACTGCCAGATAGGACAGCGTCGAGATGATGCGGCGGGCGAATTGGAGCTTCTCTTCTCCATCGCCTGAGAAGGCCATCGAGCCAGAAACGTCGACGACGAAGTAAATGCGGAGGTTGGTGTCAGCCTCGAATTCCTTGATGTAGTAACGGTCGGAGCGACCGTAAGCCTTCCAGTCAAGCCGCCGGGTATCGTCACCAGGCACGTATTTGCGATACTCGGCAAACTCCACCGAGGACCCGCGATGCGGGCTGCGGTGACGTCCGGAGATGTTCCCTTGCATGGGAGCCCGTGCCTCGAGAGGAACGTTGCTCAGCCTAGCAAGGGCTTCGGGGTCGACAAAATCGTGCGCCATGAAAAAACGATGCGTTTAGGCTCGGTCTCAGGCGCGCTGGTCGCGCATTTCTTGGATCAAGCGCTGCACCACTTTACGGGCGGTCATCCCTTGGGATTCGGCGGCGAAGTTGGTTAGGACGCGGTGAGCGAGGACTGCTTCAGCGACTTCCTCGATGTCTTCCAGGCGGGTCATGTAGCTGCCTTTGAGAGCGGCGCGTGCCTTGGCTCCGAGGATCAGATATTGAACGGCGCGCGGGCCGGCACCCCAGGAGACGAGTTCCTTGACCCATTCCGGGCTGGTTTCGAGTCCAGGACGAGTTTTGCGCACGATGTCCACGGCGTAATCGTAGATGTGATCTGGGACTGGGACGCGGCGAACGAGTTCTTGGAAGTAGATGACTTTTTCACCATCGAGGATGTGGGTGAGAGCCTCCTTGGCGGCACCAGTGGTTTCGCGGGCGATTCGGCGTTCCTCGTCTGCGGATGGGTAATCGAATTCGATCAGGAACATGAAGCGGTCAAGCTGTGCTTCAGGGAGAGGGTAGGTGCCCTCTTGTTCCACGGGGTTTTGGGTGGCCAGAACAAAGAATGGAGCATCCAGCGTGAAGGTGCGTCCCATGACGGTGACCTTGCGCTCTTGCATGGCCTCAAGCATGGCGGACTGAGTCTTGGCCGGTGCGCGGTTAATTTCGTCCGCGAGAACGATGTTTGCAAAAACCGGGCCTTTGATGAACTCGAAGCGGCGCTTACCACCAGCGGAGTCGTCTTGAAGAATGTCGGTGCCGGTGATGTCGGCAGGCATCAGGTCGGGTGTGAACTGGATCCGGTTGAAGCTCAAGTCCATGGTCTCCGCAACCGAGCTAACGAGGAGTGTCTTCGCCAGGCCGGGAACACCCATCAGGAGGGCGTGCCCTCGAGCGAAAAGTGAGATGGTCAACAACTCGATGACGCGCTCTTGGCCAATGATGGTCTTGCCGATCTCCTGTTTGAAGGCCTCGAAGGCCTTGCCCAGATCATCGATGGCCTGCACGTCGTCTTCTGGGAGGCCGGACTCATGAATTGCGGCGGTGCTTGGCTCGGCCGATTCCTCTGAAATCGCTGATGGGGCAATGTCGGTGGCGGGAGCTTCTTGGAGCTGGTCGGCTGAGTCGTGGCTTGGCTCAGCTGAAGTCGGTGAAGTTTCGATTGGCTCTTTGGGTTCGGTCGGTTGATCCATGAGAAAAGTTAGGTGTGCAGGAGGAGCGAGACTAAAGTCGCTGCTTGTTTTGTCGAGAGGTAGATTTTGTGATTTTGGCTAATTCTTTCGGCGGAGCACGATGGATCGTGTCGAAATACCGTGAAATCCGCTACGTGAGATTCTGGTGAATACGGAATCAGATGACCCATTCTGTCCGAATTTCCCGAAAAGCTGGGAAATCCTCAATTTCACCGCAAAGTGGCTTAGAGATCGGAGGCTTAGCGGCTGATGGCCATGCGGTATTTCAGAATGCCATCGCTGATCGATGAGGCGAGCTTAGTCATGTAAGTCTCGGAATGGATCAACTTGGCTTCGTAAGGGTGGCTGAGGAAACCTCCTTCGATCAGAACCGCAGGGTGCTTGACGCCGGTCAAGACTGAGTAGCGAGCTCGCTTGATGCCTCGGTCGAAGGTCCCGGAGCGACGCTGCATCAGTCCGTGGATCGCGGTGGCGAGAGCGATGTTGGCGCTGTCTTGGGAGTTGCCGCGCAGTTGATTCGCATCGCTGCCCTTGGCGCGACGGTAGGTCGATGCAGTTCCCGCCGGGCTCAAGGTGAAAGTCTCGATCCCGCGGGCTGAGCGCTGCCCGGCATTGAAGTGCAGCGAGACGAAGATCGCATTCGAGTGGCGATTGGCGAGATTGACGCGCTCCTGCAAAGTCAAAAACGTGTCGTCGCTACGAGTCATGATGACCTTGAAGCCACGTTTTTCCAGCAGCGGCTTGAGCTTCTTGGCTAGCTTGAGATTGTAATACTTCTCCGTCCCGTAAGAATTCACCGCCCCTGGGTCCTTGCCGCCGTGACCAGGGTCGAGAATGACCGTTTGGAAGGCTCGGCCCGTGCGAATGTAGCTGGGGCGAAGAACTGGATCGATGATCTTTACCAAATCGAGACGCGAGATGAGCAACTTATCTCCTCGCTTGAGGGTAGGGTAGCTGAGGACGAATTTGACCTTGTTCATCAGGCACTCCTGTTGATTCGCAGTGAAGCGGACAGAGTAGGCCGAGTTCTCCAGGGTGACGTATTTGCCACTGCTCTTCAGCGTCTGAAAAGCGTAGAACGTCCTCATGCTGGAGGCTGTGACGTAATCTCTCCCGTCATATTTGACCACCTCCCAAGCGGAGAGGGAACCAATCCCGGAGAGGGTGAGGAGGAGAAATAGCAGCAGTCGTAAGCGATTGATAAGCATGGTGAGAAGTCTTGTGGATCTTCTGAGGAGTATTGAAATAGCGTTTCCGATGGGGGGATGGCAAGCAGTAATGCGCGAAGGAAAGTTTCAAAAACCACGAAAAAGAGCTTGTCTCATCCCAGATCGTCCGCTACGAATCCGCCACGCGAATTTCGTGACAGAAACGCGGGTGTAGCTCAGGGGTAGAGCGCAACCTTGCCAAGGTTGAAGTCGAGGGTTCGAATCCCTTCACCCGCTCCATTTTTTACTTAAGGGACTACGAGAAATCGTAGTCCCTTATTTTTT
>CAXIBU010000144.1:0-7874 GCA_964021555.1 uncultured Verrucomicrobiales bacterium
CATCTCTCGCTCAATGTTCCCGCAGCTACTGGTGGAGGGGAGTGACGGGATCGCTCCCCGTGAACCCTCCTGCATTATCATCCAAGTGTTTGGTCAGATTGATGTGCGGTGATGTTGGCGTGATTTCAAAATTGTCCCACCAAAGCGCTTCTCCGACATCGTGTCCTGCGGTCGCAGGACTATCATGGGCGGCGTGGTTTGGCTCAGGACTCGACAGCTGTAACCACGTTGCAGAATATACTGGCACAACACGGGATGAAGTCTACAATTGGGCGATGGATCTCATTGGCAGCACGTGGGGAGCGGGAGGAGTCAGAGGACTTCTCGCAGTCACACAAAGCACTGCCACCTACTACCTGACCGAGGACGGCAATGGTAACGTCAGTGAAAACGCGCAGCGATTAGGCGGCGCATCGCAAGCGAGGATAGCCCTGCGGGTGAGTGAAGTGAATCAAGACCAACCCGACGGCAGCATCGCCGCCCAATACGAATACGACGCCTTCGGTAATACCATCGTCAGCACCGGAACCGAGAAAGATGACTTCACCCACCGCTGCAGCACCAAGTCACTGGACGCCACCACCGGCTGGTATTACTACGGCTATCGCTACTACAAACCAAAAACCGGCCGCTGGCCATTCAAAGATCCCATCGCGGAATTTTGAGATGTTGATGTATTTTATGAAGCCAATATTTTTTTTGATAGTAATCTACATGGCGCAAGTGTGCTATTCATCTGAATCTTTCTTTTTTAAAATAGAAAGCGAAAAGAGGCAGGAGAAGATTGCGAACGGTATATTTTCAACTCAAACTCCTTACGAGAAATTGGAGCCGCCTCAAGCGACTTCAGTTGTTCTCACGGAAGATAAAAACAATGGTGGTGCATCCATATACGAAGTGACTGCTTTGATTGCTGGAGAGCTCAAGGGGGGATGGAAGGATGCTGATTTTGGTAAACGATCCTATTTTCTTCCCGCGGGTCAACATGCTCACCAAATACGTATTTCCAGGGTTGATGACGAAAGTGGAAAGCATCATATTATTTCATTGGTTACAATGGATCGAGAATTAGCTTTGAAAATCACCCGAGACATTGGTCGGTTGACGAAGGCTGAAAGTATCGAATTTTTTCCTTATGAAGTCGAACGGCATGATGTCGAAGTTCCTAAAAAAGTCCGACGCCCTCGGCTCAGGCCAAAAAATAGCCAAAAGTAGTGATTGAGTGTAGACAGCCGAATGATCATCGATGTGTTTGGGTGATTGGGGCCGGTCCCCAGATTCAAAGGTTTGCTTGATTCGGGGAAAGGCCGCTGAAGAGAATTCCCGCTTCGCTTTTTGTTGCGGGCTTCCAACCCTCGTGGAGTGAACGCGACACTCGGGTCAACTCGGAGGCCTGTGCCGTCGCAACGTGCGTGGGTGCTTGGGTGGGGCCTTGCGCTGGGCGGCGTGGTCTTCCTTGGCTGCTTTCTCTTGTTGGCGCAATTATCGTCATTTCGGACGGTATTTCGGGTTGCCGAGGGTGGGGAGTGTGATTAGCGTGCGCGCATGGCGACGATTGAGGAATTGGCGAATCAGCATGTGCTAAACCTGCACGCATACGAACCGGGTAAACCGATTGAGGAGACGGCGATTGAATTGGGATTGGATCCCAAGTCGATTATCAAGCTGGCCTCTAATGAAAACCCACTTGGACCATCGCCTCGGGCGAGCGAGGCGATCCGCTTGGCGGCTGCTGGCGTTCACATTTATCCTGATGGTGGCGGGGTGAAGCTGCGGACTGCGCTTGCGAAGCGTGTCGGGCTGGACTTGGAAAATGTGATTCTGGGCAATGGCTCCAATGAAATCATCGAGCTGCTTTGCCACAGTTTCCTTGCTCCTGGTCGTGCGCTGATTGCAGCGGAGCATGCCTTTGTCGTCTACAAGTTGATGGCGACGCTCTTCGGTGCCGACTATGTCGAGGTGCCTGACCCCGGATTTGTCCATGATCTGGATGCGATGGCAGCCGCCGTAACGGATGAGACGCGCCTGATCTTCATCGCGAATCCTAACAACCCGACCGGAACATGTGTCGATGAGGCGACGATTGATCGTTTCATGGCGAAGGTGCCGGATCATGTGGTGGTGGTCTTTGATGAGGCGTATTTTGAATTCCTCAAGGATGCCCCCGATACGCTGAAATACGTTCGTGAGGGTCGTAAAGTCGCGGTTTTGAGGACTTTCTCGAAAATCCATGGCCTGGCGGGTCTCCGCATCGGCTACGGTCTGGTCTCGAAGGAGCTGGCGAAGGTTCTGCAGAAGAGTCGGCAGCCCTTCAACACCAACCTCATTGCCCAAGCGGCAGCTCTGGCGGCTCTGGAAGACGAGGCGCACGTTGAAAAGACGGTTGCGATCAATGACCAAGGGCTCGATCTGTTCCACACGCGGTTTGCTGAGATGGGGCTCGAATTTGTGCCTTCGTTGGCGAATTTCGTGCTGGTGAAAGTGGGGGATGGTGACCGTGTGTTTGCGGAAATGCTGAAGCGAGGGGTGATTGTCCGGGCCATGCGCGGCTACAAGTTGCCCGAGTGGATCCGCCTTTCCGTCGGGACTCCGGCCGAGAACGAGTCGGCACTTAAGCACTTGAGCGAAGTTCTGGATGAGGCACGGGATCAGGCCAATGTCTGAATCTAGCACCATCGCAGGGATTGCCACGCCCTTCGGGCAGGGCGCGCTATCGATCATTCGCGTGAGCGGGCCGGAGGCATTTGCTCTGGTGGATACTTGCTGGCAGGGGCGAATTTCCTTGGTGGAAGCGCAGCCTCGGCTGGCGAACTTGGGCAAAATCGTTGGCGCTTCAGGTGAGGTGATCGATGAAGCGGTAGTGACTTGCTACCGAGGTCCTGCGAGTTTCACAGGCGAGGATACGGTTGAGATCACCGGCCACGGCGGTGTGCTGGTGACACGGCGGGTGCTAGAGCGGCTCTTGTCCACTGGGATCGAATCCGCTGGTCCCGGCGAATTTTCCCAGCGGGCATTTGTGAATGGCAAGATGGATCTCACTCAGGCGGAGGCGGTCATGGACCTGATCTCGGCCCAAACGGACCTCGCACTCCGTGCCGCTCACGAGCAGTTGGAGGGACGGCTGGGCAAGCGAACTCTCGAATTGCGAGATCAACTCACAGCGGTGCTGGCCCACGTCGAGGCCTACATCGACTTTCCTGAGGAAGATATCGATCCTTCGGTGGGTGAGGGGCTTTTGCGAAAAGTCGATGCGGTCGATCAAGGGATCGATCAGCTCTTGGCGACCGCCGAGCAGGGGCGAATTCTACGGGAAGGCGTGCGCACGGTGATTGCTGGGGCACCGAACGTGGGGAAGTCGAGTTTACTCAATCAATTGCTGGGCTTCGAGCGGGCCATCGTCAGTGAAGTGGCGGGGACCACTCGCGATACGGTTGAAGAAGTGGTCAATGTCCGAGGAATACCACTCCGCCTAGTCGATACGGCGGGGCTTCATGAAACCGAGGACATGATCGAGAACCAGGGAATCGCTCGCTCGCGACAGCAATTGGAACAGGCGGACCTCGTGCTTGAGGTGGTTGATGCTAGCCAAGCGCGCGGCGATCGCTTGGATGAATCGACTTTATCCGGACACCACCATCTTTTGATTCTCAATAAATCCGACCTCGACGAACATGCGGACTGGAAGGACTGCGAGGGGCTTCGAATTTCCTGCATGGAAGAGGAGGGGCTGGAGTCGTTGGTGGATGCCATCGAATCCGAGCTCGCCATGAGCGGGCGCGACTGGGGGGCGAACCTGGTAGCGATCAATGCGCGGCATCAGCAGTGCCTAAAGACCTCCAAGGAGGCCCTACTTCGAGGCCGAGAGCAGCTGGACGGCGGGGAGAGCCCTGAATTTGCAGCGCTCGATCTCCGCGACTCACTCGCTGCGCTCGGCGAGGTCGTCGGGCGGGTCGATACCGAGGATATCCTGGGCGAGATCTTCTCTTCCTTCTGTATTGGCAAATGAGACCGTGCAAGCCCCCGTCATTTCGCACAAGCTCAAGGGGCGGGGTTTCTCAGCCTGGGGAACGCTCAGGCGCAGCACTGAGACGACCACTAGGGCGAGTGTCCCGAATTTGAAGATGGAGGCTGCTTTCACACTGAGAAAGTGGTCACCGAAGGCAATTTTGTTTAAGACTTTCGAAAAGAATGACTTTGTGGGATCGTTAAAGGAGTAGGAACTATGGCGAACGAATACACTTGGCAAAACACCCGCAGACGGTCGACCTACCGCCTGCCGGATCGTGGTCACGTGGGCAAATTCGTTCTCATCGCCATCTTGGTCGCGATCGTGATGCACCTCGCGCTCTACTATTTCTTCGGTAAAGTCTCCTGGAATATCGATTTCAGAGAATCCAAAGACTGGGAGTCCAAGCAGTTTGCGGTTGAGCAAGTCCAGATCGAGTCCGATCCAGAGCTCAAGCAAGCCCAGGCAGAACCGCTCCCTGAACCGGAGATCGACGACGTCGCCTACGATGAGATCGATCTGATGGATGCGATGGACGAGACACAAGAGGTCGATATTTTGCCCGATGTTGAGGCTCCGGAGAACATCGTCATTGCCGCACCTGCACTTGAGGGGATGCCCGAGCTCGACGTCGAGCGCGAACTGATCAAGGCCCCCGATTTGACCAAGGATCTCCCTGAAATGGGGGACTCCGAGAACGAGCTCCGCGAAATTCCCGACGGTCAGCTCCTCGTTGATGAAGGGGATAACGACCCGGAATTGGTTGATCCTGACCAGTGGAACAAGGAGCAGCTTGCCAAGGGCTTCAAAGGCGGCGACCCCAACGGCCTGCTAAAAAATTACAGCGATATCGAAGATCTCCTAGCGAAGCCTTTCGGGTCACTCGGCGACGGAACTAAGCCTGCTCGCCTGGGCTCGGACCTCCTCTTCGACTTCGATAGCGCCGTCCTCAAGGACGACGCACACCTGAGCTTACTTAAGTTGGGCACTTTGATCGCCCAGCAGTCAAAGACTTACTTCATTCTCGAAGGGCACACGGACACGCTCGGCAGCGCCTCTTACAATGATAAGCTCGGTCTTCAAAGGGCCGAGGCCGTTCGCGCCTGGCTCATCAGCGATCTCGAGCTGAACCCTGATCAAATCCTCGTTCGCTCCGCAGGTTCGTCCAATCCGATCCTTAAAGACCCAGAGGCAGATCGAGATGCCCAGGCAATCAATCGCCGAGTGGAAATTCACATGCGCAAAGAAATTCCAGCCGACCTGATTGGAAACGAGGCACCGAAGGCGCAGCCAGTTCCCGTGGAGCCGGAGCCAACGCCACGCCGGGCGGAACCTGTCGCGCCACCTGCGGATGCAACCGAAGAACCTCCACGCAGAGCGCGAGTCGTGAGACCCAACCGAGCTATTCCAGTCGATCCTGAGCCGTCACGCGCGGTGCCCGTCGAATGAGCTATGAACTGAACGAATTCGTCGCCCACTAGCCAGGATTAGCCAGGAAAGAGAATCGCTCCACAGTTCTCGCACTGAACCAGTTCTTTTTGCGCGTTTGCAGCACTCAGAGTGGTGTGGATAACTTTCATGTGGCAAGCGCCGCATTGGCCGGCTTCACTGACCGGAGCAACCACTTGATTCCCTCGGCGCACCCGAAGCCGTTCGTAAAGATTGATGGTATCCGGATCGATCTTGGCGACGATCTCAGCCCGCTTGGCTTCCACCTCTTCTTTGTGAAGTCTGACCTGCTTCGATTGCTCAGCAAAGTCGGCGAGCTGTCCGTCAATGACGGCCTGCGTCGCCGCGAGCTTTTTCTTGGCCTCATCCCATAGCGCTCGCTTCTCATCGACCTTCTCCATCGCCATCAGCTCTTCGGTCTCGAGTTCATCGATATCGTTCTCGTATCGGATGATCTCAGATCCTAAAGCGGCAAATTCGTCGTTCTTCTTGGTCTCGAACTGCTGTTTCTGGAGTTTGCCAATGGTGTCCCGTCTCGTGGCGATCTTCAATTCAAGGTTCTTGACCTCAATCTCCGCTTGTTGAAAGGCGGCCTTTGCAGACGCCTCGCGAGCTTGATCATTTTCGAGACCGGTTTTGATCTTCGCCTCCTCCTTTGGGATATTATCCAACTCCTCAGCATAAGCGCTGATTTGTCGATCTCTCTCTTGTAACACCTGTAGGTTTTCCAACTCGGTCAGCATGGATGACTTTCTATCGACAGACTTGGCAAGTCGCAAGCCCGCTTCGAGGTCTGATAGAAAATACTGAGACCTTCCGTGATCTAATTGAAATCAAAGATCGAACGAAAACATCACTGGCATGTCGGTGTTCTCAGTGTTACCATCCTGTTAGCCACTATGAGCATGCGAATCCAATGCCCCGAATGCGCCCAGCGCTTTACCGTCGAGTCTGAAATCAAAGGAAAGATGGTCGAGTGCGGTGCCTGCGATCACCGCTTCCGAGTCACCAGTGACGTCGAAGTCAATAAGCCCAAAATGGAGTTCAAGCAGTCGCTTAAACGCGAGCACGCCCCTGGGGAGGAGCCTGTTAATGCTACAATGGCCGGTAGCCTTAAGCCTCAGAAGAGAGCACCTGAAGTTGAATACCAGGAGCCAACCCGGCCGGTCCAAATCCTCGCTGGTATTCTTGCGATTTTTCTTACCTGCGTGATTTGGTTGGTCTTCATCTACGGCTCGCGCCTGGGCGGAGCCCTTCAAGACGTTGATATCACTCGCCGCTTCGTTCTTTCCGGAGCGTTTGCAGCGGTCATCTTGTTCCTTTTCATCAAGGCCTCACGCCGTAATGTCAAATTGGGCGTGTTGCTCGGTCTCATTTTTGGTGGAAGTCTTCTTATCGCGCCGAAACTTTTCGAGGTCCGCACCACGCCAGATGCGGACGATAGCTTGTCAGATGAGGTCACAGAGCTCGAAGATAGGACGACTATTGACATCCAGTTGCCTCCTGAAAGCCAACGTCCGCTTTACGATCGTGTCGGACCTAAACCGGTCGAAGCCGCATACAACCAGCACGGCAGAGATCGGGTGATCGGGGTCCTCGTGACTGGGGCTGATGATACGATCCAGCCTCAAGTGCAGCGATATCTCAAGCGTCGCTTGAAATCCACGGCGCTACCGATGAGCTTCGGACGCGAATTTGGTGAATTTTATGTGGTTGCGCCAACTCCGGTCGATTTCGAAGAAGCGCTCCAAATTGTGAACGAAATTGGAACTGTCGGTGAAACTGACCCCAACAAGCGCCTATTTACCTTGTCAATCAAGCCAGGGATCTTCGACCTCCCGCCTCAAGGTGCCCTGAACAGCCCCAGCTCGCCCGACTTTTACCGCTTGAACGCAGAGGAACTGCGCGCCTTTGACCACGAGCGAGTGGAGAGCGCAGCCTCACGCTTGGCTGAGGTGCAGCCCACCCAAATGCGTGGCGACATTCGTGGTCGGATGATTGAAAAGATCAATCAAGTAACCGATGCTCCCTTGTCGTTCCATCTCACACTAGCAAAGGCGCTGACCGTTTGGGCTAATGATAGCGACCCAGAGGCGGTAGCAGCAATAGAGTATGCAACACAAAAGGCAGAAGACCAGGGAGAGCCGGTTGATCGCAAGATGTTGGTTTTCTTGCTTACGCGAAATTCGTCCATAGGCCTGAAAGTCTTGGCTGAGCGCTGGGCCTCGGCGCCGACCGAGTGGGAGACGCTCTACCTTCAAATCCCTCGAGGTGAAGGGAACGAGAAGGCATTTGAAAATCTGATCACAGCCCTCACCACAGGAAACATTAATCAGAAGCGCTCCGCCGCATCGCTGCTTGGCACCATCGGTGGACCGAAGGCCATGGCTGCGATGAAAATTGCCCTGACAACGCCTAG
>CAXIBU010000145.1:0-7853 GCA_964021555.1 uncultured Verrucomicrobiales bacterium
AAAATGGCGGAGGGAGTGGGATTCGAACCCACGGTGAGTTGCCCCACGCCGGTTTTCAAGACCGGTGCATTCGACCACTCTGCCATCCCTCCTTAGGATTTCAGATTCGCTGAGCGGATCGGGACGACAGACAACACAAAGACTGGGCAGGCGTCAATTCGAGAATGTCCGATATTCGGAAAAAATCATTCCTCACTTGCCAGCCAGCCAATTCCCCCGATGTTGGGCGCATGACTTGGAACGATAAATTCACCGCCCTTTTCGACCGCTGCGTCACCGAATACCGCAACGGCAATACCAATTTCGAAACCTATTACAATGAGGAGGACCTCGAATTTCTTGAATCGATCGGCTACAAACGTCGTGAGTTCTTTGATTTCGTCGAGGACTTCTGCGACGACGGCGCGCCGTCGCCGAGCACTGCCTTGCTGATCGCGAGCGTGCGGCGCGATTACTTTCTGGTCATGCAGGATGGGCAGGCGAGCTCGGACGAGATCACTCGGGATGACCTTCCGACCTTCGGCGATACCCTGGCAGGGATCAACTATCTGCCAAGGATCCTAACCAAGGCACGCGCCAAACTGACTGGCGAGCTCGATCCCGACATCATGTTTGGCTGTGGTGGAGATCGTAAGTTCCTGCGCGATAATGGCGACATCCACCCTGCCGACTTTCTCCGTCACGTCTGGGACGCCGCGAATGACGACGATGCCGTCGCCGATTACGTGCTGAGCCAGCGCAAGTGATCCCACTCCGTAAATCAAACGAGACCGATGAGAATATTCGGGCTTTTTTGATAATGGCGGCGTTGCTCCGCAGTCATGGCATAAGCTGACACAATCTCAGGGCAGAGTGATGCATTCCACACTTGATTTTTCATTATTTTCTGAAATATTAATTTCATGAGCACAACACCTCAGCGAGTCTTGATCATCGGAGCCGGTTTTGCCGGTTTGGAATGCGCCCTTAAGTTGGCCAATGATCATCGCTTCGATGTGACCTTGGTCAACAAGACCAATCACCACCTCTTCCAGCCGCTCCTTTATCAGGTGGCGACTGCTTCTCTATCTGCCCCGGACGTAGCGCGATCGGTCAGGGCGGTGCTTGCTGAAGCTGATAACGTCAAGGTGCTCCAAGACAGCATCGAATCCATCGATACCGATGCGCAGATCGCCACAGGCAAGTCCGACCGTCGATACCCCTATGATCGGCTGGTTGTGGCCGCTGGCGCCCGCACGGGATACTTTGGAAATTCGCACTGGGCCGAGCACACGATCGGGCTGAAGACATTGGATGATGCCTACAAGTTGAGGCGCAAGGTGCTGTCCAATTTGGAAAAGGCGGAGCTCTGCGACAATCATGCGCAGCGCCAGAGGAACCTGACCATCGCCATCGTCGGTGGAGGCCCAACCGGGGTCGAGCTATCGGGAGCATTCATCGAGCTCATCCAGCGCTCGATGAGCCGCGACTTTCGCAGCCTGAACACCGAGAACCTAAGGGTCATCTTGATTGAGGCCGCCCCTGCCCTGCTGCCGCCCTATGGCGCCCATCACCAGAAATACACCGAGGATCGTCTGCGCAAACTCGGGGTCGAGGTAATGACCAATACCCGCGTCAAGGACGTGCAGGACAAGAAACTGATCCTAGAAGACGGGGTCATCGAAGCGGGCACCATTGTCTGGGCCGCAGGGATCGAAGCCGCCCCGATCACACGTCAACTCCCCGTCGAGACTGACCGCGCCGGCAAGATCACGCCGAATTTGGATCTATCTCTCCCCGGCCATCCGGAAATTTTCGTCGCGGGTGACTTAGTAAAAATGAAGGATGCCGAGGACAAAGTCGTTCCCGGTGTGGCGCCTGCCGCCTCGCAGATGGGCAAGCACATTGCCAAGCTTCTGAAGCAAGAGGCAGCAGCCGACTTCAATGTGCCGATGAGCGAGCGCTACGACTTACGGCCCAAATTCACTTACTGGGATAAGGGCAACATGGCGATCATTGGTCGCTCAGCCGCAGTGGTCGATGCCGGAAAAATGCAGCTTCAGGGTTTCATTGCTTGGTGCGCCTGGCTATTCATCCACGTGCTTTTCCTGATCGGATTCCGCTCGAAGATTTCCGTTCTGATCCAGTGGGCGTGGGCTTACATCAACGATAAGCCGGGCGCACGGGTCTTCGCGGGTGAGCTGGATATTAAGGTGAAGCCTGAGGTTCAGGAGCCTGAGCTATCGCCAGCCGAGCGGTAGGCGAAATTCTTCTTACTAAAGGCAATTCGCTCTTCCGGAGCCTCGGTCGCCATCGCCTTCTTGCGCTTGGCAATTGGCTCGAGACGACGCTGCAGCCCAACTCCATTGGCCATCTGAATGGCGAGGCCTGGTCGCGCATTTACCTCGATCATCATCGGGCCCTTGTCTTGGTCCACCATCACATCCACTCCCAGGTAACCAAGCTCGGTCATTTCGTAACAAGTTACCGCAATTTCGAGCATTCGCTCCCATTCCGGAACCTGAACACCGATCAAATCGCACTTCAGGTCAGGGTGCTGGCTAATCGGAGAGCCATGGTGGATCGCCCTGATGGTCTTGCCGGTGGCAAGGTCGACGCCGATCCCAATAGCGCCCTGGTGGAGGTTAGCTCTGCCATCACTCTCTTTGGTCGAGGCCCTGAGCATGGCCATGACCGGGTAACCGTGCATCATGACGATGCGCACATCGGGCGCTCCGAGAAAGCTGAGATTGGTCAGGACCTCAGAGGGAGTGACTTTGTATTCGATCAGGGCGCGGTCGCGGGTGCCGCCCAAACTGTGCAATCCCGCCAGGATGTTAGAGGCATGGTGCTTGAGTTCGCCGAGCGACACCACGTTGCCGCTGGGCTTGTAGAATTTTTTCCCCTCGCGACCTGCGATGACCAAGATGCCCTTCCCACCGCTCCCCCGCGCCGGTTTCATGACGAAGGAATCGCGCCCTTGAATGAGCTTCTCGATGTTCCTGACTTCATTCGGTGAAGTCACTACCGCATAGGTCTCAGGCACCTCGATCTTGCAGGCAACCGCGAGACCTTTGGTCAAGATCTTGTCATCGACCCGCCGGTAGTGCTTGCGCGGATTATTGGGCAGGAGGTAGCGCCCATTGCGCATATTGATCCCAACCACGCCCATGCGCCTCAGTTCGCCAGGCGTCCTGAACCACTTGTGCCACCATTTGCTGCCCGTCGCGTCGCTCATCAGTCAGGATTCAGAAAAATTACGGAAACGGACGAGCTCACTCAAGCGGTAGCCAGTGTAGCGGCCCAGCAAGAGAATGGCACCAAGAAGAACCAAGAGCAGTTCAGGGAAATACTGCGCCCAGTATTGGATCTGCGGAATTTTCATCACCGAGAAGGCAACGATCGCGACAAATACGGAGCCCGAGACTTGGACGATGGCGTTGTGTTTGCCCTCTTCCTCCCAGATGATGGACATGCGCTCGATGGTCCAGGCGATAATAATCATCGGGAACAGCGTGATCTGCATCATCCCGCGAATGCCGAGCTTGAAGCTAACGAGACTCAAAATAAGCATGAGCAAAGTGACGATCACCACGCATGCGGCCACCCGAGGGACAACCAGAAGGTTCATGCTCGACAGAAGGAAGCGGAAATACAGGCCGATCGAAACAATCACCCCGAACATCACCACGCCCGACGTCACCGGCATTTCGAGAAAGGCGAGGGCCAGGAGGACTGGCATGAAGGTGCCCAAGGTCGAGATGCCGACCAAATTCCTCATCAGAACGACCACGAAGGCACCAAGTGGAATCAAGACCACATAACTAAAAACGGCCCGTTCTGATACGGGCAGTCCCAGGATCGTGGAAGTGAGGAAAGGCGAAGCTCGCATTTGCGCTAGCTTCTCCAGCGAGATCTCGTCGCGAATGACGGTGAAAACGACTTTTGAATTCGTCCCACCGAAGACTTCGAGCAGTGCCCCGCCGCCTCTCGCCCAGACGAAGATCCCATCCCGGGTGAGGTTCTGGTTAGGGATGGCCGGATTTTTCACGATCCAGTTCTCACCATCACAATATTCGATCAGAGGGATGGCGGTCTGGGGGCCAGCATCAGGATCTAGCAGAACCCCATAAGCACGGCGCGCCGGGATGCCTGCTTTCTGCAAGAGGTGCAGGCTCATCATGACCAAGAGCTCTTGATCTTCGACCCGTTCTTCCGTTTCGTAGTAGCGACGGATGAGAATGATCTCTTGCGAAGGCTGGTTCGAACTGACCAGTTCGATCAGTTGGTAAAAGAAGGTCTCTTTATCCCCAGAGCTCTCATAGGCCTTGGCGATCACCTGCTCGGCCGCGCGCCCCACGGTCCCGGGGAGACCAGGCTCAGAGACCTTAGGCTGCGCTCCCTCGACAGGGATGGCCTTTGCCTTGAAGCGAAAATCTTCCGGCAAGCGCAGGCGATAATAGAGTGCATGGCTCCCCTCCGGAACTTCCCTCGCCGACCATGCGGCGACTGGCCCGTCTTCACGAACTTGTGGGCTGTATTGGAAACCCAGTGAGCCCGGCTGCTGACTGACGCCCTCGGCATCGCTTGCCTCCGGTAATGCCAGGCGTGCCACCGCATCACTATTTTCAACCGCGATAAAGCTCACCTTGGCCTCGATCAGCCACGAATTGCTTCGCTCACCGTGCCACAGAGGCACGCCCAATCGCTGGTTTTTGTAAACAGCCACCCCGATGCCAATGGCGCACAAGAGCACCACGGCGATAATCAGACGAATTCCAGAATTCATAAAGCTTGGTTGCCTTTTCGGCTATCGGAGGAGCTTTTGCTCAGACAAGTTCTTGCGAGCTGGATCGACCCAGCCGAGAACCTTCAAAGTCGAACGCCCAAGCAAGATTGGACAAACCATGTTGCTTCGGTTGTTGAGGGAGAAGTCGGCGCGAATGCGTCGATCGCCAATTTGGAATACCATGCGCACCACATTGCGGCCTTGCGATTGTCCATTTGGCTCCTTGACGTAGGTCTTCCTAACGAAGGGTGCCTCGATCTCGTAACGTTTTCCGTCGCGGCCCATCGTATCCGAGGTCACAAAGCGGATCCACTTCTTCCCATCACGTTGAAATTCGGTCTGGCTAATCGCGTGGACCGAGCTGGTCTTTGCCCCCGTGTCCAACTTCGCCAACAAGGGCTGACCGATCTCTCCCAATTTCACCATCTCCATCCAGCCATAGATTTGCACCGGGTCCGAGGGCACGGGCAGAGCCTTGGGCGGCTTTGCCGGCTTGTCAGACTTGATCTCTTCCGGCGGAGTTTCCGGGACTTCTTCCGGATTGTTCACCTGTTCGGACTGGGGCGCTCCTGCTTCATCGCCTTGCTTGCCAACTTCTGGCTCTGCCTTGGCTAGGGAAAGGGTGGCGCAAAGGATCAGTGATCCCAGTGCTCGGAACATTAAGTTTGATTGCTTCATTTTGGGTTTCTTCCTCAAAGATTAGCGCGGCTTTTTCCGCTGATAAAGGCAAGCTATTTCGATAAGTGATTGATCTCACACACGGTGACCCAGCACTGGACGAAGACGCTCGACCGTCTCTTCGGGCCAGTTTTCGCGAGGCGTGAAGATCGCATCATCCAGCGCGCGATGCTCGGGCCAGTCGGCGCTTAGCGGAACTTTAGGGATGGCTCGGGCCAGGATTGCCTTCGCATTTGCAGCATTCGCTGCGAGGTGCTGCATCACCGAATCACTGGTGACATTTTCTTCGTGCCAGCAATCGTAATCAGTGATCATCGCCAAGGTGGCCAGGGACATCTCAGCCTCTCTCGCCAATTTCGCCTCGGGCAAATTCGTCATGCCAATCACGTCGAAGCCCATCTTGCGGTAGGCCTCGCTCTCGGCACGGGTCGAAAAGGCGGGGCCATCCATGTTCACGTAGGTCCCACGATTGTGCACCGTGATCCCTTCTTCTTTGACGGACTCATGTAGAATTTCACGCAGGCCATCGCTCACCGGATCGCCAAAGGCAATGTGGGCAATAATGCCCTTACCGAAGAAGGTGTGGTGCTCACGACGACTCGTGCGGTCGTAATACTGGTCAGGCAGGACCACGTGACGAGGCTCGTATTTCAAACGCAAGCTACCCACAGCGGTCACGCAAAAGACAAAGCGCACGCCTAACGAACGCAGCGCCCACAAGTTCGCTTGGTGATTGATCTCATGAGGTAGCACCCGGTGCCCCCGGCCATGACGCGGCAGGAACCATACCTGACGGCCCGCCAAGGTGCCGCCGATCAGCGCATCAGAAGGGTCGCCGAATGGCGTCGAAATTCGTCTTTCGTCGGTTTGCTCGAAACCTTCGATCTCATACAGGCCGGTTCCTCCAATGATTCCTATTGCGTCGCTCATGGGGGCAGAGTGCCTGATCAGGTCCGGCCTACCAAGTAAAAAGGCGGCAACTCACCAGCAATGGCTATTGCTCATGCAAAGAACAATTGGGACCGCAGACATGCGGCTCGTAGTTTGGATCGAAGCTCTTTAACAAAGGAGCCGATTGCTTGAACTCCTCGGAATCAAGCGGCCATGCTTCCGACCACTGCTTGGCCAGAGAAACGGACTGCCCAGCTAGCTCACGTAAAACGCATAACCGAGCAAGCGTCCGCGCAGCTGGATCGCTAATCCGGTCCGCCCCTGACTTTGCCGCCATGGGGTTATTGCCCGCCCAAACCAGAAAAACCCGGCGCACCGTGGGGAGCCGACGCGGACTGTCAGGAGCCTCGATCAGGTCGGAGGCCACCGTCTCAGGCTCATGGGCGGATTGCTTGATCGCCTTGCGCATGAAAGCGCGCTCCTCTTCGTCGCTCGCAGATGCCGCTGACTTTGCCCAATCCTCGACTGCGGCATTCCACTCGGGATCGGCCTCCGAGCGCGAGAGACCGCTGGGCTTCGCCTTTTTAATAGCTTGTCCTGCTTGCTGTGATTGGCTCATCCGCTCGGCCTCGACCCCGGCTCCACCAGCACCAGCCTCATTACTCCCCGGATCGCAAGCGACGCTTAAGCTCATCACCGAGCCAAAAAACACATTGCGAACTAGGGAGCGATTCATGAAATTGTTTTTACCCAGCCCCTCGAATCTGGTCAATTGCCATGTGCCCCGTAGGAACCCGCCCTTCATCTATGAAACGATCAATTCAACTCCGCAGACTGGCCGTCCTACCACTGTCCCTCATGATCGCCCATTGTCAGGAAAGTAAAATTCAGACCGCTGCTGAAGACCCCGAGGCCCAGCCAGTCAGCAGCGAACTCGCCGGCCCGCAGCGCGCCAAAGCCGCCGCCGATAGAGTTCGTCCACTGCTGAAGGAACGTCTCGCCCAGTCCGGCTTAGCTTGGGGAAATCCGGTTTACCTTCGAATTTTCAAAGAAGAATCCGTTCTCGAACTTTGGATGCAGCCCAAGCCAGATTCCAAATTCCAGCTCTTCAAGTCATACCCGATCCTTGCCTTCTCCGGCCAACTCGGCCCCAAGTTTGCCGAGGGCGACCGGCAGGCACCCGAGGGATTCTACGCCGTCGGCAAAAGAGCGATGAACCCAGCGAGCCGCTATCACCTCTCTTTCAACCTCGGCTACCCGAATGCCTACGACCGCCATCACGGCCGCACGGGGAGCTTCCTAATGGTCCATGGCAACCAAGTCTCCATCGGCTGCTATGCCATGGGCGACCTGCAGATCGAAGAGATCTATTCGCTGTGCGACGCCGCGCTCCAGGCGGGCCAGCCTTTTTTCAGGGTGCACTGCTTTCCGTTTAAAATGACCCCGACCAAGATGGCTCAGACAGCCGAGAATGAGTCACACGAATTCTGGCTCAATTTGAAGCAAGGTTACGACT
>CAXIBU010000146.1:0-7817 GCA_964021555.1 uncultured Verrucomicrobiales bacterium
ATCCTTCTACGACCATGACTTTTCATTGGCTGGAGCGAAATGCTCAGAATGGCATTGAAGGCGAATGGACCTGGGGACAAGCAGGCTTCGGCTACGGGGATGATGACGACACCACCAGTTTTCCCAAGATGCGCAACCGTTTCCGCAGCATCTACCTCCGCCGCACCTTCGACCTGCGCCCCGCTCACAAGACCGGTAAGATGACCGTCCGAGTGACCTATGATGACTCCTTTATTCTCTATCTGAATGGTAAAGAGATCCTGCGCAAGGGGGTCGACGGGAGCGGCAAAGACATCAAAAAGGTCGCCGGACACGAGGCAAAATCTTGGGAGAAATTCGAGCTCCCCGTCGACGCCAGCACACTGAAAGATCAGGGGAACGTGATTGCCGTGGAAGTTCACAACGAGCGCATCGGCAGCTCGGACCTGAGCTTTGATATGGAGTTGCTATCGAAGACCAAGGACGGCCGCGCCCAGATCATCCCCGCGAAAGATTGGTGGCAGTATCTAGCCAATAAGGAACCTGAGAAAGCTTGGCACGAAGACAGCCCCAAGACCCCTGCCAGCAAACCCGACGCCACTCGGTTCACCACCGCACTCCAATATCGACAGGAAGGACAGGACGCTTGGACCACCCACCAAAAATTGGAAAGTCGTGCTTTTGGCGACTCCGATGCCACGGTCGTAACCGCCGACCTCAGCGGACTTAAGCCCGGAGCAAAATACGAATTCAAACTCACTGGCACTAACAAAAAAGGCTGGTTCCAGACCGCCCCTAGCTCGCTAAGCCCGAAAGATACTTTCGTCACCGGCGGAGACATGTTCCACACCCGTGAACTGCTCGATGCAATGAACCGCCGCGCCGGTAAGGAGGATCCGCTGTTCGCCCTTCTGGGGGGCGATCTCGCCTACGCCAATGGCGTCTCTGCCGACCGCTGGTATGAATGGATGGACAGTTGGCAGGAGCTTGCTGTCTCCCCCAAGGGCCGGACCATCCCCATGGTCGTCGCTATCGGTAACCACGAGGTCAAAGGCGTTCGCTACATGCCGAAGGACCCGCCACCGGTCACTGATGCCCAGTATTTCTACAGCCTTTTCAAATTACCCCAAGGTGTGAGCAATTACGAACTCAACTTCGGCAAAGATCTCCTCTTGGTGATGCTGGATTCCGGTCATACTCAATCCATCGCTTCTCAGAACGATTGGCTTGAGAGCACCTTCAAACAGCACCGCGACGCAAAGAGAACCTTTGTCTGCTACCACCGACCTGCCTATGGAACTGGAGTAAAAGGCGATGCCATTGATATCAGGCAGCAATGGAGCCCGCTATTTGAGAAATACGGTGTCGAAGCGGTATTTGAGAACGACCACCATACCTACAAGCGCACCAAGCCTCTCATCAACAACAAGGAGGCCGCTAATGGCGTCATTTACATGGGAGACGGAGCCTGGGGAACCAACCTTCGCAAGATTGATAAGAAAAAGGCCGACGGAAGCGAATGGCTAGACTTCTACGGCGAGTTCAATCACCTGATCCGCGTCACCCTCGGTGACGAGAAGGTTGAATACGATTCGATGGAAGCCAACGGAAACATCTTCGACCGCTACAGCCAAAAGCCCCGCCCGTAACCAAGATGGGCTCAAAGAGCACTTGGGATATCTAGCTCGGAAGCTGACTTTCCTTCTCCGTCACCGGCATAGCGCTCGAGAATGACGTCTTTGTAGGTCATTCCACCTGGGATCATCGGCAGAACGTGCTCGGTGTAAGGAACCATGATGTCGAGGACGTATGGCTCATCACTCTCGAGCATGCGCTTGAGAGCTGGGACGAGGTCTTCCTTCTTAATCACTCGCTCTGACTTAACATCAAAGGCCTCGGCCATTTTGACGAAGTCCGGGTAAATTCGAGTCATGTCCTGATACTCGGAATCATATCCGCGGTTCGGGTCTGCCAAGAAGGTGTGCGCACGGTTGGAGTCGTATTTCAGGTCCTCCCATTGCACCACCATGCCCAAGTGCTGGTTGTTGAGGATGATTGCTTTCGCTGCAATTCCCTCGACCTTGGCCATGGCGAGTTCCTGCACGTTCATCAGGAAGGAGCCGTCACCATCGATATCGATCACTTCAGCATCAGGACAAGCGACTTTTACCCCAACTGCGGCCGGATAGCCATAGCCCATGGACCCAAGCCCACTGGAAGTCACTAGGCGCCTTGGCTCATCAAAGTCGTAAAACTGCGCGGCCCACATCTGGTGCTGGCCAACCCCAGTGGTGATGAAGACGTCACGGTCTGCTGTCAACTCGTTGAGCGTTGAGACCACCTCCTGAGGAAGGATCGCCGTCGGGTGCTCAGTGTAGGTAAATGGGAATCGCGTCTTCCATTCTTGAATCAACGAATACCAGTCAGGATTGCGATCAAAGCCAGTTGACTTCCGTTCGAACCCTTCTTCCGCCAGACGCTTATTCAGAGCCTCCAAAGTAGGCTTGATGTTTGCGAGGATAGGGTGCTGGACGACCTTATTCTTGTTGATCTCAACATTATCGATGTCGATGTGGACGATGGTCCCATGCTCGGCAAATGCGGCGACTTTCCCAGTCACTCGATCATCGAAGCGCACACCAATCGCCAAAAGAAGGTCGGCTTCGTTCACCGCGTTGTTGGCAGCGACCAGACCGTGCATGCCGAGCCATTTCAGAGAAAGTTCGTGGCGCTCTGGGAAGGCCCCGACCCCCATCAAAGTGGTCGCAACCGGAATTTGCGTGCGTTCGGCGAATTCCAAGAGAATCTTCGAGGCATCACCTGAGATGATTCCGCCACCGGAATAAATCATCGGGCGCTCTGCATTCTTGATTAGTTCAAGGATCGTTTCGATTTGCTCGTCGGAAGCACAGCCGGGCTGGCGGTAGCCGGGCAGGTCCATTTCGACGTCAAACTCGGGCACCACTTGCATCTCCTGAACATCCTTAGGGATGTCGATCAGCACCGGACCAGGCCTCCCCGACTGAGCCAGGTGGAAGGCTTCTTTTACGATACGTGGAATGTCAGCTGGATCAGTAATCAAATAACTGTGCTTCACGACAGGTGCCGTCATCCCGAAAACGTCAGTCTCTTGGAAAGCCCCTCGGCCAATCATGAAAGTCGGCACCTGGCCCGTGATTGCAATCAACGGGGTCGAGTCCAGAAATGCATCGGCAATTCCAGTCACCAAATTCGTCGCACCAGGGCCAGAGGTAGCCATGCAGACGCCTGCCCTTCCGGTCGCACGTGCGTAGCCCTCAGCTGCAAATGAACCACCCTGCTCGTGACGAGGCAGGATCGTGCGGATCGTCTCAGACCGCGTCAGCGCTTGGTGAATCGGCATGCTCGCTCCACCAGGATAAGCAAAAATCGAGTCCACCCCCTCGCGCTCCATGCATTTGACGAGGACGTCGGCTCCGCTCATTATTGAGGAAGGGGAGGCGTCGGAAGAATTGCTTGGTGAAGTCATGTCGTTTTACTAGTTGGTTTCCACAAGGGCTGATTGCCACGCAAAATACGCCACAAGCCAGCCCTAGGATCAATGACTAATGACACTGCATGACTTAAGAACTTGGTCAAACCCGAGCAAACAGACTCTAGCGATACTCAAAATCTGTGGTATGTTTGATTACTATGCACACAATTGGAATATTCAAAGATCAAGCGGACGCAGAAGCCGCAGTCGAACACCTTGATCGCGAAGGAGTTCCTTCCAGCATCGAAGTGAAATCAACCCCTTCAGGGAACAGTGTTGTTCTGGTCCGCACCGTCGACCCCAATACCGACGCCGCGCTTGAAAAGCTCAGCAGTCAGACGACCCCCGGACTCATGGTCTGTAAGAACTGCGGATCTCACAACCTCGACTATCCATCGACTCCAAACCACACTTTCCTTTCACGAGTCGCCGGTGCTGTCGCGGTGAAAACTCACTTGATCGAAGAGCACGTCATCTGCGCCGACTGTCGCAATGAATGGACTCCATGAGTAAAAAACTGAGTCATTACTAACGCAATCATCAGCATTCTAGGCCGCTTCCGCCGTTTTTCGGGGAAGCGGCTTGCATTTATCCCTAAGTGCCTCCTAGTCTGCCGCCCGCTTACCGATGAAAGCAATTCTCGCACTCGAAGACGGCCGCACTTTTACTGGCGAGGCCTTTGGCCAACCCGGAACCAGCGTTGGTGAAATCTGCTTCAATACCTCAATGACAGGTTACCAGGAGATCATTACCGATCCTTCCTATCGTGGCCAAATTGTCACGATGACCTATCCCCTCCAAGGGAACTACGGCATCAATGAGGCTGATGCGGAATCTGGCTCACCACAAGTCCGAGGACTCGTCGTCGGGGAACTTTGCGAAGCCCCGTCCAACTGGCGCTCAGAGCAGAGCCTCGACGAATACTTCAAGGCCAACGGCATTCTTGGGATTCAGGAGGTCGATACCCGTGCACTGACCAAGCACCTCAGATCACTGGGAGCCATGCGTGCCTGCCTTACCACAGAGCTTGATGAAGCCGCCGCCACCGAAGCCGCAAAATCCGCCCCAAGCATGGAGGGCATGGACTACGTGAAAGAGGTCTCCATCCCTCAAACCACCGTCTGGGAAGGCGAGTCCCGTAACTGGGTCATTCCAAACACCTGCACCGGCCAAGAGGGCAACTACGAAGAACTGACCCCTGTCCGCAACCGCATCGTCGCCTACGACTTTGGCATTAAGCGTAATATCCTTCGCAAACTGCGCCAAGTCGGCTTCGAGGTCACTCTCGTAAATTGCCGCACCAGTGCCGAGGATGTCCTCGCGATGAAACCTGACGGCGTCTTCCTTTCCAATGGCCCTGGCGACCCGGCCGCTCTCGACTATGTCCACGACGAAGTCCGCAAGCTACTCGGTGAGGTCCCCATCTTCGGCATCTGCCTCGGGCACCAAATCCTCGCTCACGCCTTCGGCGGGTCGACTTTCAAACTGAAATTCGGCCATCGCGGTGGCAACCAACCAGTCAAAGACCTGCGCGACGGAAAAGTCTCCATCACTTCTCAAAACCACGGATTTGCCGTCACTCAAGAAGGCCTCCCGGACGAAGTGGAAATCACCCACGTCAACCTCAACGACGACACGGTCGAAGGCATCCGCCACAAACACCACCCGGTATTCTCAGTTCAATACCACCCCGAAGCCGCACCCGGCCCGAATGACGCGCTCTACTTCTTCGAAGAATTTGCCGCGCTGATCGATTCCACCAAATAAGTTTCATCGGTCCTTTCTGACCTATTTTCTCATGAATACCATCATTTGCGGCCTCCAGTGGGGCGACGAAGGCAAAGGCAAAATTGTCGACTTTCTCACCGAAGGAGCTGACGTCGTCGCTCGTGGTCAGGGCGGCAACAACGCCGGCCACACGGTCATTGCTAACGACACCAAATACATTCTCCACCTCGTTCCATCGGGCATCCTCTGGGGTAACAAGACCTGTGTCATTGGTAACGGCGTCGTTATGGACCCGATCGGCCTCTGCGAAGAAATCAGCAATCTCGAAGAGCAGGGAATTTCCATCCAGCCTGACCAACTTCTCATCTCTGACCGCGCCCACGTGGTCCTCCCCTATCACCGCGAGCTCGACGCCGCGCGTGAAGCTGCCCTCGGCAACAACAAGATCGGCACCACCAAACGCGGCATCGGCCCAACCTACGCTGACAAAGCTAACCGCTGCGGTCTCCGTCTTGCTGATCTCCTCGAAGATTCTACCGCACGTGAGCTAATCGAGGTGCGCCTCAACGATGCCAACCGCCAGCTCGAATTTGCAGGACTTCCCACTTTTACGACCGACCAGGTCATGGAAGCCATCGCTCCCTCGCTTGAGAGGCTCCGCCCTCACGTCACCAATACCATCCCCGTCCTTCACAAGGCCTGGAAGGAGGGTAAAACCATCCTTTTCGAAGGCGCACAAGGCTCCCTGCTTGACGTCGACTTTGGCACCTACCCATTCGTCACCTCCTCCAACACCACCGCTGGTGGAGCAACCACTGGGTCTGGCCTTCCACCAATCGCCATCGACCGCGTCATTGGCGTCTGCAAGGCCTACACCACTCGAGTCGGATCAGGGCCCATGCCAACTGAGAACGAAGAGCTCTCCGCCTATTTCCACGCACGAGGCATGGAATTCGGAGCCACTACTGGCCGCGCACGCCGCTGTGGTTGGCTCGATACCGTCCTCCTTCGTCTCGCGGTGATGGTCAATGGCGTCACCGACCTCGCTGTTACCATCCTCGACGGACTCGACGAATGCGAAACCATCAAAGTCTGCGTCGCTTACGAAATCGACGGAGAACGCCACGAATTTCCACCCGCCAGCCGCGGTGCATGGGACAAGGCAATTCCGATCTACGAGGAAGTTCCCGGTTGGAATTGCGATACCACTCAATGCCGCTCCTATGATGAGCTCCCCGAGGCCGCTCTCGCTTACCTCGACAAACTCTCCGAATGGATTGGCGCACCTGTCAGCTTCGTCGGAAACGGCCCTGATCGCGACCAAACACTCGTCCGCTGAATTATTTCTTGGAACTTTCGGTTGCTATCAGTCGATCCATGTGAGATTTTCACTCGAAACCGAAAGTTCTGAATGACCAAAAATACGATCATCGCTCCGACAAAGCCAAAACTGGCCTTTGAACTGGTCCGCCCCCAGATCCGAAAAGTCGAGGCTCAGATCCGTGAGCAAGTCGAAGCTTTCGATCCCGAGGTCGCCCCTTACATCGACTATATCTGTAAGACCAGCGGCAAGCGCATCCGCCCCGCCCTCGCCATCCTCACTGGCGGAGCTCTCACTGGTCAGCCAAATTCCGAGCACATCAAGGTCGGGGTCATTCTCGAGCTGATCCACATGGCCAGCTTGGTCCACGACGATATTATCGACGGCGCTGATACCCGGCGCGACGAAGTCACGCCAAACGCACGCTGGGGCAACGGACTGGCTGTTCTGCTTGGTGATGCGCTATTCGCCCACGCCATGACAATGGCCACCGACTTCAACAGTATCGAGATCTGTAAAGAAGTTGGAAATGCCTCGAGAGCCGTCTGCCAGGGAGAAATTCGCCAAACCCAGGCACGTTTCGACCTCAAACTGACGAAAGACTCCTATTTCGAAATCATCGGAATGAAAACCGGGGCCCTCTTCGCCACAGCCACCAAACTGGCAGCCAAAGTCTCCGGTGCTGATGAAGCCACCCAAAAATCTCTCTACGATGCCGGAATGACCCTCGGCACCGCTTACCAAATCTACGACGACTGCCTCGACCTTGTTGGCGATGAGAACGACGCCGGTAAGACCCTGCGCACCGACCTCGAGCGCGGCAAGCTGACGCTACCACTGCTCCACATCCTCGAGCAAGCTGATCGCAAGCAGGTCAAAGTGCTCCAAAGCCGGATCAACGAAGATCAGTTTCTCGACCTCGACTTCATGGAAAGCATCTCTCCGTTTCCACCAGCGATCCATTACTCGGTCGAACACGGACTGAAACTCATCGCAGAAGTTCGACAGTCACTAGACGTCCTCCCGACTTCTAAGTTCAAAGACGCCCTGCTCTCGATCCCTGACTCCTTGGAAGAAATGCTGCGCCGCTGTCTAATCTGACAGCCCTGTTTAAGACAAGCCCCTAAGGAGAAGGATTTTTCAAATCCCTAGCAGAGCCTCGAGCCCCTCAAACTCTTCAGCAGAGCATCGAGCACCCCTACTCAAGCCGCCTCCTAATCTTCCTCAAAGAATACAATCTCCCCCGCGGCACCCCATCCACCGTCCTAGACCCCG
>CAXIBU010000147.1:0-7816 GCA_964021555.1 uncultured Verrucomicrobiales bacterium
CCGAAGAAGTCGCGCTGGGCTTGCAGCAGGTTGGCTGGCAAGCGTGAGGTGCGGTAGCTGTCGTAGTAGGAAAGCGACCCGCTGAAGGCAGGAACCGGGACACCATTGGTCACCGCGAGGGCAACGACTTCACGCCAGTTTTGTTGGGCGCCTTTGAGGATGTCGGTGAAGTGCTCGTCGAGCATCAGGTTGGTGAGAGAAGGGTTCTTCTCGTAGGCCGAGGTGATGTCGTTGAGGAACTTCGCACGGATGATGCAGCCGCCGCGCCAGATGCGGGCGATCGCGCCGAGGTCGAGGTCCCAGCCAAGTTCTTCGGCCTTCGACTGGATGAGGTCGAGCCCTTGAGCGTAGGAAATGATTTTCGAAGCGTAGAGGGCATCGTGGACTTTCTTGACCAGCTCTTCTTTGCTGAGGCCATTGAGATCGACGCTGTCGTTGTTCGGCCCGTCGAGGATAGGCTCAGCGGCGACACGCTGGTCTTTCATGGCCGAGAGAATCCGAGCTTCCACTGCGGCGCTGATAGTGGAGAGAGGAACGGCATTTTCAACCGCGCTCATCATGGTCCAGCGGCCGGTTCCTTTCTGACCAGCGGTGTCGAGCACGAGGTCGACGATGTCTTTGCCAGTCTCTGGATCCTTTTGTTTGAAGATCTCAGCGGTGATCTCGATGAGGAAACTTTCGAGGTCGCCATTATTCCAGTCAGTGAAGACCTCAGCGAGCTCATCGTTCGAGAAACCAGCGGCTTTGAAGAGGTTGTAGGCTTCGCAAATGAGCTGCATGTCGCCGTATTCGATGCCGTTGTGGACCATCTTGACGTAGTGGCCAGCGCCTCCTGGTCCGATGTGGGTGACACAAGGGGTGCCGTCGACTTTGGCTGAAATGGCCTCGAAGATTGGCTTGATGATCTCCCAAGAGGATTCCGGACCGCCAGGCATGATGGATGGGCCTTTGAGTGCACCTTCTTCGCCACCGGAGACACCGGAACCGATAAAGAGGATGCCGGTATCCTTGAGTCGTTCGGTGCGTCGTTCGGTATCAGTGTAGAGTGAATTACCGCCGTCGATGATGAGGTCGCCCTCTTCGAGAAGTGGCAGCAAGCTATCGATCACCGCATCGACGGGACCGCCGGCCTTGACCATGATCATCACTTTACGTGGGCGTGCCAAGCTGGAGACGAACTCCTCGAGGCTCTTGGTGCCGACTAGTTTGCGGCCGGGATTGGCAGCGACAAATTCGTCCGTAGTTGCAGTGGTGCGGTTGTAAACCGATACTTGGAAGCCACGGCTTTCCACGTTTAACACCAAATTTTGCCCCATTACAGCGAGGCCGATTAGTCCAAAGTCACTATTGCTCATAAATTCAGGCCCAGTTGTCGGGCGGCGGCATTATCGCCAGATCGGCCTCGGGCGCAACCAGAACTTGCCAGCGGTGTCCGTCATGCTCACACTGCCGCCGTCAGTGAACTTGCCTAACACCATTACCCTCATCCGGCTGATCCTTTGCGTGATCTTCGCCGCAGCCGCCTCATTCGCCACCCGCGAGGAACCCGTCGGCTATGGAATTGCCCTGGTGGTTTTCATTTTTGCAGCGATCAGCGACTTTCTCGATGGTTACCTCGCGCGCAAGCTCAACTTGGTGACTGCACTGGGTAAGTTGATGGATCCCCTCGCCGACAAGATCTTGGTCTGCACCGCATTCGTTTATATTTCGGTGGCCGGCCTAGCCCCGGTCTGGGCAACGGCTCTCATCATCGCTCGCGAATTTCTGGTTACAGGTATCCGCCAGATTGCCGTCGAAAAAGGCGAAGTGATTGCCGCAGACCGGCTCGGGAAGCTTAAGACAATTTTTCAGCTCACCTTCTGCATCATGGCTCTGGTCCATCTTTACCTGCGCGATATGGAGGACCCAGATGCGGTGAGTGGCCTACTTCGCTGGTTGGCCAACCCCGATAATTTTTTCATCTACCTCGCTCTCTGGCCAGCTGTAGCGCTGACGGCGCTCTCAGGGGCGAATTATTTCATAAATGCACGGCATTTGTTCTTCCCGCGGAAGACTTGAGCCCATTTCTAGGTTGGCATCCTACGATTGAGCCACCATGGTGGCGCCAATGAACCGTCGCCAATTTGTCCAATCCACGTCTGCCCTGGTCGCCGGGCTAGCCGCTAGCGCCAAAAGCATTGCCGCTGATGAGCCCGCCGCTGAGGAAAAGCCGCCGATTATCCCGGTCGTCATGGCCCCCCGCAAAGACGGCGTCGAGATCATCTGGAGGGTCGGTAGCTACAAGAAGGGCCATGTCGAATATGGCGAAACCGAAGAACTTGGATCCGTTCAACGCAATAATGGATGGGGGCTGCGCCCCGCTGGCGACATGGCGATCCGTGTAAAGCTGGATGGATTGAAGCCCGGAACGAAATACTTCTACCGTATCGTGACCGAAAGCTTCTCCCCGAAATCTCCCAAAACCAGCAAAGGCGAAATTCGCAGTTTCAAGACCTTGGATCCCGATCAGAAGGAAACCTCATTCACCGTCTGGAATGACACCCATCAGCAAGCCGAGACCCTGAAGAAACTCACCGAGATCACTCCGGCCAGCGACTTTTTACTTTGGAATGGCGATATCTGCAACGACTGGCGCAGCGAGAAGGAGATCGTTGAGACCTTGCTCGCCCCCGAAGGACTCGACTTCACCAAGGACAGCCCGCTGTGCATGGTCCGTGGGAATCACGATCTTCGCGGATCCGTTGCCGCACAACTTCAGGACTATGCTGCAATGCCTGAAGACAAGCCATGGTTCGCTTTCCGCTCGGGGCCCATCGCCGTCATTTGCATGGATACCGGTGAAGACAAGCCGGATGATCACCCCTACCTCTTCGGCCGCGTCGCCTGTGAGCCGATGCGCGAGGAGCAGGCTGAATGGCTCGCCGAGATCATTGAGAAGCCCGAATTCAAAGATGCACCATTCCGCTTGGTCTTCTGCCACATTCCGCTGCGATGGACTGATGAAAGCACTGACAAAGGCTACGATCATTTTAGCAAGCGCAGCCGCGATCTCTGGCACGAATCCCTCGTCAAATGGGGCACTCAAGCGATCATCTCAGGTCACACCCATCGACCCACCCTGATCCCAGCAAACAAAGACTTCCCTTATGCCCAGCTAGTCGGAGGAGGCCCCAAGCTTTCTCAAGCAACCCTGATTCAGGGCACCGCCAAGGGCAATAAACTAAGCCTCATCAGCAAAGATCTTGAGGGCAATACGAAGCACGAAATCAGCTTTAAAGGGCTCAGCTAAAGCCTCTGGTTGTATGATAGAAAAATAGATTCACACGGATTGACAAGAGTATGACACAGCTTAATAGCCTGCGTCATGCACTTCGAAGGAACGCTACTCAAATCCGATTCTGAGTCCGTCGCCATGAGCGACGAATTTGCCGCGCGCCTTGCTCAGACGCGCGCCTCCTTTTTCTCTCGCGATCCCGAGATCTGGCCAGCCTTTGCCGATCCCAATTTCCGCGAGCTGCTGGATTTCCGCTTTGCTTCGCATGCCCCCGAGCGCCGCATTGACCAATATCCCAAAGGCTCTCTGCGCCTCGAGCAGCTGCATCGGCTCGACCAGATCCCTCAAAAATCGAGCGAACCCAAAGACGGTTTAGATCCCCTACTCCAATTCAGCGCGGCCCTTTCGAAAGACTGGGAACACCCGTCGTCAGTCGAAAATGTGATCACCATGGCCTGTGATCCCGGTGTCTATGGATCGATGCTCGGCACCTTGGCGAACCCGAATTTGGTCTATCAAGAATACTGCGGAATGGCCGATGAGCTCGAAAAAGCCGTCGTCCGCCAAGTGGCGAATTTGGTCGGATACGATGCCAACCGCGCCACCGGAATCTTCACCCAGGGCGGCACCTTTTGTAACATGTATGGTTACCTTTTTGGCATCCGCAAATCCTTACCCAACAGCGTCAAGAACGGGCTCGATGGTGGACAGGATTACCGCTTCATCAACTCTCAGGGCGGTCACTACTCGAATACCACGAACCTCTCGGTGCTCGGTGCCAACGTCGCCAAGAAAACCCTGCGCATCAAGCTCACGGATACCAATGACATCGACATCACTGACCTTGAGCGTCAGATGGAAGCCTGTTTCCGCCTCGGCTGTGTGGTGCCTACCATCATGCTCACCATGGGCACGACAGACACCTTCGGGGTCGATCAAGTGAAGCCCGTTTACGAGCTTAGAAATCGCTTGTGTGAGAAATTCGAGATCGAGACGCCACCACACATCCACGTCGATGCCGCGGTCGGCTGGCCGATCATTTTCTTCCTCAACTACGACTTTGGGCTCAATCCGCTCGGCATCAATGAAACGACCCTCAAGGGCCTGAAGACCCACGCAGAGCGATTCGCCGAGCTAAAATTCGCTGACTCATTCACCGTCGACTTTCAAAAGTGGGGCTACGTCCCTTACACCTCGAGCTTGCTGATGGTGAAAGACCGCGACTCCATGAAGGCGCTCGAGCACGATCCCGAGAACTTCTCGTATTTCGAAAAAGACACGCAGGGCCAGACTCACCTGCAATCCACCATCGAGTGCTCGCGTGGTGCAGCGGGCCTCTTCGGAGCCTACACCGCGATGAAATACATGGGAGCCGAGGGCTACCAGACGATGATCGCGAACGGTCTGCAGAACGCGAATTACTTCCGCCACCAATTGCAGCAAGTGCCAGGCTCAGTGCTGGTCGCCTCCAGAAATCATGGACCATCGGTCGGCTTCCGTCTTTATGACACGCGCACAGTCAAGGATCCACTCGCCGAGTGGCAGGCCGAGTGCGACTACAGCAACACTCCCGAGTGGCACCAGCGCATCGACCGGAATACCAAATTCCACCGCGAATTGTTCCTGCGCAAGGGCAAGCAGCACCTATTCACCAACTGGGTCCAATTCATCGCGCACACTCGCTATGACGAGCGTGAGAAATTCGAGGCAATTCCGGGCGAGAAGGCAGTCTTTTTCAACCCGAGAACAGATTTTTCTCATATCGATGGGTTTATTAATGACCTGCGGGAGCGATTAGGTTGAGGTAGCGTCCCGCAAGTGAAACGCCGATACCAAAAGTTCGTTCGAAAGACCTACAAATACCTCCGCCACCCGAAACGGAGGGACAGGGGGGCATTTTCGTGGGTAGCGAAGCGGGTCTTCGATCGACACCTCTGGCATGTCGAGTGCCGTGGGCTATGTCTCGGTCTGGGGCTTGGTGTTTTTTGCGCACTTCTGCCCATTCCTCTGCAAATGGTGCTCGCCTGCATCTTGTGCATTTGGAAACGCGCGAATATCCCAATCGCGGTCATCGCCTGCTGGCTCTCACCGCCCGTCACCCCCTTTCTTGTCGTGCTCCCCATCCAAGTTGCACTAGGCCACTGGATTTTCGAGAGTTTGGGCCTACCGGCATCCGGCCTCAACCTGGCAGATGCTATCAATCTTAATCCAAAGGAGGCCGACTTTCTCCACGTCAAAGCCGGCATCGTCCTAACCCCGAAAGACGCGTTTAGAATGATCCAAGAGGCCTTTGTAGGCGTCGCCATCAGCGCCTCCGCAGCCGGATACATTGCCTACTGGCTCTGCCGAGCGGTCTATTCCTTTTTCCTCCACCACCGCGTCGAGCGCTGGAAGCGTGAATGATCACAGCTCACTTCCGCACACTCAGGCTGAAGCCCGAAAATTCGTAACGCTGTAATAGAGCCTCGGCAGACAACCGTTCTTCGCCATTCAAGGGATCGCCGACGACATAAGTGCCATTATCCACTTCGAGAATGGCAATGAAATGGCCGAAGTCATTGATCTGCACACCGTAGATAGCGGGAAGTGGGACCGAGGGATCGAAACCTGGCCCTTGAGAGAACTTCGCCCTCACACCCCTCGCCCGAATCGCCCTGGCGAGATACCAAGCCTCAGTCCCTCGTGACGAGGAATGGGATTCCCGGGCCAGATCCCGTTCACTTGCCTCAATGCCAAGAGTTCGAAGTGCCGAGGCCGCTGCTGAAGGACCGCAGGTGGATGGCGTGCTCTGGGTGCAGACACGACCGTTCCACTGCTCTTTAAAGTTTTCGTCAGGGATTGGTCCCAAGAGAGGCTTCAAAGTCGGTATCATAGAGGTCCCGATCACGCCCAGCAGAGCAAAAACCATCATCCATCGAGGCAAAAAGCTCGCTACGAGAGCAACAAAAACGGCGACAAATACCATCAATATCTCCGTGCCCGGCCAGCTCCGAAACTCGAAATACCAAGCGTGATCGGGAATGAGGTGCAGGTAGTAAAAGGCAAAACTGAGTCCTGGCAGCGCCAAAACAAGTGCAGGAAAAAGATAGGCGAGGCGTCGACGAGCTGGCCACTGACTCACACGCTCGAAGACCCAGCGAAAAGCCAGCACCGAAAGCAGCGCAGCCATCACAGTCATCCAATTCACAAACATCGTGAAGACCAGACTAGTGGTAAGAATAAAACGAGAAAGCGAAATCCTACCCGATCCAGCTCAGTCCAGCGGGGGCGTCGGCTTTTTTGCCGGGCGTGGCGGGTATTTTTTCCATGGCAGGCGGCCTTGAGCGAAGGGCTTCTCAACTACCAGAAAGATCCCCGCGCAGATCACGATAGCGGTGAGACAGAAAATGACGATCATGAGATAGTTAAAGGGCCAGTTGCCGCCAGTGATCGGGATCAACGGCCCGAACACATAGGGGCACAGGATCCCGTAGAAGACGAAACTGTGAAACAGGTAGATCGTGTAGCACATGGTGCCCACGGCACAGACCCAGGCATTTGAAAAAATCCGACGCAAGAAATGCCCGCGCAACACCGCCGCAAATCCGAGTAGTAGCAAAAACGGCGACCAGTTGACCGCAGTGCGCCCCATCAGAAAGAACACTGCCGGCCAAGCCACCAGCCCGATCCCGTCCCACAGCAGTGCCTGCTTTTGTTGAGGAGCTCGATTTTGCCAATAGCTTAGATAAAGGTCCGCCAGAAGCAGCCCCACCAAGAAATACGAAAGCTGCCCGACGAGGCTGTGACCCCACGCATTTGACGGAATCAATTGGTTCGCCCAGCCAGCAAATTCATTGGAGATCAAAATCAACCCGACCAAGGCCGACCGGCGCACCATTGGCCGACTGAGCGCGAAAATCCGACAAAGGAACGGGGCCATCAAGTAGAACTGAATCTCAATCTCCAATGTCCAAGAGACCGTCAAGATCGGGTTTAGCGCCCCATCGTAGAAGGCCGTGTGCGAGTAGATCAGCCCCGCCAAATAGTTGGGCAAGTTATCGCTCCAATTGCCTCCATAGTAGAGCACCCCAGTCACATAGAAGAAAGTCAGCGCAATCAGGTAAGGCAGCTCGATCCGGACCAGTCGACGCCTAAAATACCGCTTCAGCTCGGGTTTTTGTGAGCCCCTCAAGTAATGCCCGGCATAGGGCAGGGCCAATACCATCCCCGAGATCACGAAAAAGATCTGCACTCCGAACCAGCCTTTCGCGATGAAGAAATTCGGCAACTGAGTCAGAAAAACCGCTGGCTCCGAGGCGAGTAAAGCCTCCTGCCCAAGAGGCTCCCAGCCCCCGAGGAATAAATGATGCGCATGAAACAGCAGCACCAAGCCGATCGCCAAACAGCGTAGCCCATCAATCTCCGGAACATAGCGTCCGGAGGAGGTCACTCGACTAAATGGCTTGAGAATCGACATACCGCGCCACGCACCCAAATCCGCCAAGCCAAAAATGTGAAGACTTAACTCGTGCGAGTATGAAAACTCGTGCTCCGCCGTGGCAC
>CAXIBU010000148.1:0-7773 GCA_964021555.1 uncultured Verrucomicrobiales bacterium
GAAGCTCTTCGGGTGCTTGGCGTGGCTGTAGATCTCGCCTGCATTGGAGATGGAGACGGTATCGTCGGTGGGGGAGTGGAGGATGAGTAGATCGAGCTTGAGCTGGCCGATCTGGGTGGCCTGGCAGTGGTCTTCGACATCATCGAGGAAACGTTTGCCGATCTGGAAGGGACGTCCGGCGAGGAGGACCTCGGCTTGTCCGTCGGCGCGAATTTCATCGATCTTGTCGGCGAGGAGGTGATTGACATGGGCGGGCTCGGCTGGTGCGCCGATGGTGGCAACGGCGCGCAGGCTGGGGATTTCGGACGCGGCGGCTAGGACGGCGGCTCCACCCAAGGAGTGGCCAATGAGGAGTTGGGGGGCTTCGAAGTCGACTTGACCGCAAAGGAAATTCGCGGCGGAGACGAGGTCCTTTGTGTTGGTGAGGAATGAGGTCTCTGCAAAGTTTCCTTCGCTCTTTCCAATGCCGGTGAAGTCGAAGCGCAGGGTGGCGATGCCATGTCGTGCGAGCTCGCTGGTGATCTCGGTGGCTGCGCGGCTGGACATGCCGCAGGTGAAGCAGTGAGCGAAGATCGCGTAGGCGCGAGGAGCGGTTGCGGGGACTTCGATGATGGCGCTGAGCGTTTCCCCTCGGTCGTTGGGGAATTCGATGCGTCGTCGGGTCGGCGCGGGTTCGGGGAGCTTGAGTAGTGCCTGAATTTTCTGAAACTCGTTGAGCTCGTTGTAGTAGGGATCGAGCGAGGCATCCCAGCCGTTGGCGGCGGTGAGCACCATGGCAATAATGATGGCGCGGGCGGAGTTGTCACCACCAGCGAGGGCATTGGCGTGCAGGGCGAGACCGGGGCTTTCGGGGAACTTGAGTAGGTAATATAGTGTTAGGGGGAAGGCTTCAGGGTTGTGGCAGGTGAGACCGAAGTCAGCGGCGACTTTGAAGTGGTCCGGTTCTTCGAGCGCGGCAATTGCCTGGTCGAGGTAGGTCTGAGCTTGAAGGGTCGGAAGAGCTTTCTCAGCCGCTTGACGGAGGGCTTCAGCGAGGACGGTGCCGGATTCGATCAAGAGCAGGACTCGAGCGAAATATTGCGCGGTATCGACGGTTTCGGGGTCGGCATGGGTGAATTCGCAATTCGCACGCACTGCGGCGATAACGGCTTGCGGGTCGCTGCGGTCCATGAGGGGAATCGTCATCAGCGCGCGTGCGGCTCCCGCTGTGTCATTGGATAGCGAAATTTCGTCGGATTCTCCATTGAGCCGGGCCAGGGTGGTCTTGGTTGCGCCATCTTGATAGCTCTTGTCGTCATTCCAGATCTCCTTCCAAGCCGAGACGAAAAGTTCATGGCTCCATCCACCGCTGAGCGAATGAACTTGCAGCATGCAGAGCAGTTGATCGCCATAGTGGGTGAAGTCCCCCGCTTTCTTCTTCGGATGATAGGGGCTCATCGGATCGAGTAGGGAATCGATCCCCTCGGGAAAGGCGCGCTTGAGCTTGGATTGGTTGTAAATCCAGTGCGGGCCGAGGTTCAGGGCATCGGCGGTGAGGGCGGCTTTGATGAGGTCGATCATGATGATGGCGTGGGGTCTCTGAGAGTGGCGGGAAATGAACCTATTCCCGATGGTTGCTAAACAGATAACACAAAAAAGACGCTTCTCGATGCGAGAAGCGCCTTTTGATGGAAAAGCTCGTTGGGTAGCTTACGCGCGACGGCGAATCAGGAGGCCGAGGCCCGCTAGTCCGATCAGTGCAGTTGAGCTTGGTTCTGGAACTGAAATGACTTCGACGAAGACGTCGTCCATGCGAGAGAATTCGCCTTGAGTGACATTCGGAGCGCCCAAGCTGACAAAGAGAGTTTTGCCAACAGCAAGAGGGTCAACGAAGAAAAGTCCGGTATCACCTTCGGTTTCCCATGTAGTGGTCGCGTCCCGGCCTCCTGAGGCGATGGTGATCGCGGTCTGAGTTCCTGTGATGAGGTCGTCATTAGTGAAGAAGAGATTCATCTCAACTTCGTCATTGGCATCCCAGTTAGCAGCGTCACGCCATGCATATGATACATTAAAGATGTCGCCGGCTGCGATAGTGTAGCCTGTGTTGATGGCGAGAATTCGGTCGCGGGTCACTGCGAAATTCGTCCCACCGCTACCTGGCGAGTTGAGGTTTCCAATGAATTGCGCATTTCCGGTGCCGATGTTCTCCCAAGGTGCAGGGTCGCCGTCAGTGAGGCCGGTAAAGCCACCTGCGAGAATTTCTGGATCAGGGCTGCCAGTAGGAGTGCCGTCGTTGAAGTCGATCAGGGTCGCTCCGTAAGAACAGGTGCTGGCTACAGCCGCTGCTAGAGTTGAAATAAGGGTAATTTTCATATTTTTATAGTTCAGGAAGATCGAAGCATAGTGCTCAAGAGTAAGTATGTCATTCTTGCTTTGCGTAAAATCTTATGGACTTTTGCGTATCTTCGATAAAATGATAGAACACGTGAGAATATTCGGCTTGCTAATGGACTGGGAACGGCCTCGCCTGCTTGAGGGTGCTGAAGCCTACTGTCGTGATAACGGTATCTGGTTTGATTGTAGGTGGTCACAGAGGCCGGATTGGTTTCATGATAAAGAAGCAAAGGCATGGGACGGAGCGCTAGTGCATCTCAATACCAGTCGTTCGCTCCTTGATCTCTTGGCTGAAGAGCAGGTTCCCGTGGTAGGCTTGCGCAGTGATTTGGCGGGCTGTTGTTCGATCTCCAGTGATTTCGAAGAATTCGGTAGAATTGCTGCTGACGAGCTGATCAGGCAAGGGTGCAAAAGGGTATTTATGAAGCAGCTTGATCCTGACAGCCATGAACCATGGAATGACTTTATCACTAGGGCAAAGGCAACGCTGATCGACGGCGAAGTGTTGGTTGAGCAATGCAAGTTCGATGCGCTCGAATTTGATACCTTGATTGCGGGTCTGGAAGCGCACCGAGGGGAGAAGTTGGGTCTCCTAAACGTTCACGCAGGCGGGCTCACCAAGATTCAGTTGGCATTGATGGAGAGGGGCTGGGAGCTGCCTAATGAGCTAATGATGGTCGTAGTGGATAAGGATGCTCAAGGGATTGCACAGCGTGCCCCGATACCATTGACCGCGGTGGACCCTGATTACTGGAAACAAGGTCACGACGGGATGAAGCTCTTGGACGAATTGAGTAGAGGAGAGACGCCAATCGAAAGATCCAAGAAGATCAAACCACTAGGGCTGACCCGACGGTTGAGCACGGGGTTTGATTCTCAGAAGGACAAGTATGTATGGCGCTTGGTGGAGCTGATCGAGCGCTCAGCTTTCGAGCAAGTCGGAGTTGGTGAATTAATGGATAGAGTCGGCATGAGCCGAAGGGGGATTGAGGTGCGCTTCCGCAAGGCGCTTAATTGCTCACCGCTTGAATACCTAACGCGCCATCGACTGGAACGAGTGAAAGAGTTCCTTAGGTCGGAGGACTCGAGCTTAGCTGTTTTGGCTGAGCGTTGTGGCTTCAGCGACGGTGCCTACCTCTCGCGAATTTTTAAGAAAGTCGAGAAGATGACTCCGGGGGAATATCGGGCTAGATTTAGGTCCGAAAAGTGAGTTATAGGCACAAAAATCGCGCTGCCGTGTGACTGGCAGCGCGATGAGAAAAGTTTGGGTTTGAGGCTTCTCAGTGACCTGCGGCGTCGAGGGACTGGTTCCAGTTGGCGACGCGGTCGCTTTGGGCTTCGAGGACTGGAGTGACGTCGTCGTGGAGCTCGATGCTCTCGATCTGGTCGCCGCCGACGATGGCGTCGACAATGTCCTGACCTTCTGTGACTTCACCGAAGACGGTGTGCTTGCCGTCGAGCCATGGAGTGGCGACGTGGGTGACAAAGAACTGGGAGCCGTTGGTGTTTGGGCCGGCATTTGCCATCGAAAGGATGCCTGGCTTGTCGTGTTTGAGGTGTGGCTTGCATTCGCACTCGAATTTGTAGCCTGGGCCACCCATTCCAGTGCCAGTTGGGTCGCCCCCTTGGATCATGAAGTCAGGGATGACGCGGTGGAATTTGACCCCGTTGTAGAATCCGCGCTTGGCGAGGTTGAGAAAGTTCGCAGCGGTAACAGGGACGTCTCCGGCGAAGATGCGGCCTTTGATCGGGCCCTTGGTGGTGTTGATGGTGAAGTTGATGTCGGACATACTGGTATTTGTTAAAGGTTATTGGTTGGAAGTTATTTGGAGGAAATGGATGCTGCGGGATTTCCGCCACGGGGGACCTGCGGGGCGTGCCGGTCCTTTTAGCTGGTTGGTGCTTCGTCTAGCTTAAAGGCGTCGTGGACGGTGCGAGCGGCTTCTTCGATGTCGACTTCGTCAACGGTGACGGCGATCTTGATCTCAGAAGTGGTGATCATGCCGATGTTGATGTTTGCTTCGCCGAGAGCTCTGAACATTTGGGCGGCGACACCGGAGTGGGAGCGCATGCCGATGCCTACGGCGGAGAGCTTGGCAAGTCCGGCCTCGGATTCGATGGTGGCCTCATCGCTGAGCTCGGCGAGGATAGGTTTGAGTGCGGCCTGGGCGCGGCCAAGGTCATTGGTGTGGACGGTGAAGGATTCGCGGGTGAGTCCATCGCTGGACGTATTTGAAACGATCATGTCGATATTGACCTCGGCATCAGCGAGTGCGCCGAAGATGAGGGCGGACTTTCCTGGGGTATCAGGGATGCCGGTGATAGTGACGCGGGCTTGGGAGCGCTCGATGGAGACTCCGCGGATGACAACTGCTTCCATGGCTGTGTGTTCTTCGGTGACTAGGGTTCCGGCGTTATCGTTCAAGCTGCTGCGAACTTCGAACAAAACGCCGTATTTTTTGGCAAACTCGACGGAGCGAGATTGCATGACTTTGGAGCCGGATGAGGCCATTTCTAGCATTTCATCGTAGCTGATTTCATTAAGCTTGCGAGCATTCTTCACCACCCGTGGGTCGCAGGTGTAGACGCCGTCGACGTCAGTGAGGATCTGGCAGACATCGGCCTTCACCGCTGCGGCAACGGCGATGGCGGTGAGGTCGGAGCCGCCGCGGCCGAGAGTCTGGATGAGCCCGTCTTCGTTGTGACCTTGGAATCCGGCGACGATGACGACTTTGTCCTCGGCGACGTATTTCTCGACCAAATTCGGGGTGATCTCCTCGATCCGTGCGCGGGTGTGAGTGCCCGAGGTGCGGATGCCTGCTTGCGGGCCGGTGACGGATGCGGCTTGGATTCCCAGTTCGTTGAGAGCCATGCTGAGCAGGGCGATGGACTGTTGTTCGCCAGTGGCTAGCAGAACGTCGAGCTCACGTTCCGGCGGGGCGGATGAGATCTCATTGGCCATGCCGATGAGTCTATCGGTGGTGCCAGCCATGGCGCTGACGACGGCGATGACTTGGTTGCCCTCGGCGCGCAGCTTGGAGATACGATTAGCGACGTTGCGGATTCGGTCGATGGAGCCCATTGAGGTGCCACCGTATTTTTGGACGATAAGTGCCATGTCTCTGTGAGTGCTAGGCTTAGCAGCCGGTGGTTTCAATTCGGAAAACGACCGGGCGAGAATTCACGCAATCGAGCTTCTCAATCTTTTTCAGTGTTTTCTTCAGTAGGCCAAAGGCACAGCTGTGGATGAGGAAGACCATGTCGCGGAATTCGGCATCGGGATCCTTGGAATTGACAGGGGAAGAAGTGCCGGAAATTCCGAGTCCCGCGTCGGCGATGACTTTGGCAATCTCTGCGATCACGCCGGGACGGTCGGTCACGTCGAAGCGGACGTAGAAGCTGCCGATGGTCTCATCGATTGGAACCACTTCACCAGTCTCAGAATAAGGGAGGTAGCCACGGTGGTGGGCTCCGCTCTCGATGGCTCGTGCGGCCTCGACGATGTCAGCCATGACCGAGCTGGCGGTTGGGTCCTGCCCCGCGCCTTCACCATAGAACATGGATTCGCCAACGGCATCGCCGTGAAGGGCAACCGCATTGAACACGCCATTGACTGAGGCAAGAATGTGCTCGGTTGGCAGGAAGCAAGGCTGCGTTCGCAGCTCGATGCGGCCGTCATCGTGGTGGCGGACGATGGAGAGCAACTTGATCACGTAGCCCAACTTCTCTGCGAATGAGACATCGATAGGACGGACCTTCTGGATGCCGCGGACGTAGACGTCAGTCGGGTCGATAGGGAAGCCGTAGGCGAGCGAGGCGAGTAGGATGGCCTTGTGGGCGGCGTCCCATCCGTTGACGTCCAGTGCGGGGTCCGCCTCGGCGTAGCCCTTATCCTGCGCCTCGGCCAGCGCGGCTTCATAACTGAGGCCGCCTTTGGTCATGCGCTCGAGCATGTAGTTCGAGGTGCCATTGATGATCCCGGTGAAACGTTCGATCTGGTTGCCAACGAAGGAGTCCTGGATGGTGCGGATGATCGGGATGCCGCCTGCAACTGCCGCCTCGAAGTGGATGGGGACTTTGTATTTGGAAGAGAGCGCGAAGAGCTCGGGGCCCAGCTCGGCAAGCAGTGCTTTATTACCGGTGACGACGGGTTTGCCGTTTTTGAGAGCTGCCTCGACCAAGTCGTAGGCATCAGTAGTTCCGCCGATCAGTTCAACGACGATATCGACGTCGGGGCTATTGACGACTTCCCGCCAATCTCCAGTGAAGAGCTCGGTCGGGGCATCCGCATCGCGCTTCTTCTTCATGTCGCGAACGGCAATCTTGGTAATCTCGAGAGCGAAACGCCCGCCAGTCCTGCGCTGGATGAGGTCGTGATTACGTTTGAGCGTGTTGTAAACGCCGGAACCAACAGTGCCGAAGCCTGCAAGGCCAATTTTGAGAGATGCCGCTGACATGCGGCGGATGATGCGATGGAAGGTCAGCCTTGCAAGACCTAATCCTACTTAAAATGCGTCATTGTCGTTTCTTTTAGCGCTCACTTGCGCCGAGATTGATGGTAAGCGCGAGTATCGGGCTCAAGGAGCAGGCCGACTTGGCCATGCTGCAGTTCAAAGCGCCGCACCAATTCCTCGAGCAGGGCGATCGAAGCGGCGGCGTCATATAGCGCGTCGTGCCAGTGCTTGTTAGGGACAACGGTTTCGATGTTTTTTTCAAGGCTAAGCCATTGGCACAGATTGCCTAGCGCATGTTTCGGGGCGTTGGGAAAGGCTTCGCGGCAGAGTTGCAGCGTATCGATCCAAGGGCCGAAATCGTGACCGGGAAAGTGGGAGAGAAATTTGAGTTCGGTGCCAATGTTATGCCCGACACAGACGCAGCCCTCCAGGCGCGACTTTAGCTCAGGCCAGAGAGAAGCAAAGCTGGGTGCCGACTTCAGATCCTTCAGAGTGATCCCGTGCACCTTTTGCGCCGACCAGGTGATGTCAGCCTGGCAGGCGATGTAGCTCACCCAGGTTTCCTGCCAGCCACCTGTGAGCGACCACTTTGCAATTCCGACTTGGATCGGATGGTCAGTCTGCCCCGGCGCAGTCCCGGCCGACTCAAAGTCGATGGCCGCAAAAGTGCAGTCGGCAAGTGGGGTAAAGGCATCGGGTTTCATTTTTCTAGAAATTTGAGAGCTGAAAACGGAAAGTCTTCATTGTTCGCTTGGGGCGATGGCTTCCTCGGCGATTTTTCGGGCTTGCTCGCTAGTAGGTTGGGATGGGCGACGCTCGACTGTGGTTTTGATCTTACGTTCAATGATCTTCTCGCCAGTCATCTCGATACCCTTTGAATCGGTAATGATGCGATCAGAGTTAAGATCAGGATTTGATTCTTTCGCGAGCTCACCTGCCGCTTCCT
>CAXIBU010000149.1:0-7762 GCA_964021555.1 uncultured Verrucomicrobiales bacterium
CATAAGACCCCCAAAAACCTCGATTTGTCTCTTTTGAATTGGGAGATGGTATAACGCCCTAGGTAAATTCGCTCTCGGCACGTCGATTTTGATTTCTTCTTTATAAATTCGCGGTTTTCCTCGCCTCCGTATGTCCACCATATTGAGCGAAGCCCTGGAATACCGAGAAGGTATCTTGTCCCCTGAAACCGATTGCTGCCGACTCATCGACGGCATTGGCGACGGATTCCCAGACGTCTTTCTGGAAGAATTCGCCGGGCGCTGGCTGGTCTCGACCCGTGATTGCGAAGTGCCATCCGTCATCATCGACGAAGCCGCAGCCCAAAATCGCACCCTTTACTGGAAACGACTCGAGCAGGACCAAAAGACCTCACCCAGCCATCTCGCCGGACCACCTCAAAACGAGCGATTCGTCGCCATGGAAAACGGTCAGAAAATCTGGATCGACTTTCAAGCCGGCTATTCACAGGGAATTTTCCTCGATCAGCGCAACAACCGCCTCGAACTGCGTGAGCTTCTCGGGCCGGGTAAAACCTTGCTCAACACCTTCGCCTACACCGGTGCATTCTCGGTCTCAGGGGCATTGGCGGGAGCGGTCACCACCACACTCGACCTCTCACAACCCTACCTCGACTGGGCAAAAGAGAATCTCCAGCTCAACGACCTCGATCCCACCGAGCACTACTTCTGCAAAGGCGATACCCTCGACTGGCTACGACGCTTCGCCAAGTCGGGCCGCAAATTCGATGCCATCGTCCTCGATCCACCAACCTTCTCTCGCGATGCCAAAGGCAAGGTCTGGAAAGTCGAAAAAGACTACCACGAGCTCGTCCGCCGCGCCTCCGCCTGCCTCGCCCCTGGCGGCACCCTCCTCGCCACCACCAACTGCCGTAAGCTGCCCGACTACAAATTCGAGCTACAAATCCTCGAAGGTTTCGACGGCCGCCCCGTCGAACTAGAAGACCGCCCCATGCCCCCCGACTTCACCGGCGAAGCCTACCTCAAAACCTTCTGGTGCTTCACCAGCTAAGCCCCCCGACTTGAGCCGTCGCCTAACCATCCTCAAGAAATACAATCTCCCCCGCAGCCCCACCAACCGCCCTCGACCCCGTCTTTCCCATATCACCAAGCACCCAGCACCATGCAGCAGACACTCGCCAAGCTCCTCACCCTGCCGGAACCAGACTTCGATTGGCAGCCCGGCAAAGACACCGCCCTGCTTAAGCTCGGATTTACTCTGGACGATGCCCCGGATCTCATCGCCATCGCCAATCTTGAACATATCCGTGCCGACCTCGAGATTGATTCCACCGAGGCCAACTGGGATGCCGCCATCCACGCCTACCGCGCTCTTGCTGAACTCCGCCACCCGGACCACCTCGACGTCTTCCTCGGCCTACTCAAGCGACCAGAAACCGCTGATAACGACCTCTTCAATGAGGACATCACTGCCATCATCCCCCTCTATGGTGAGGATGCCGTGGAACCCTGCCTCGCAGCGATGGAGGATCAACGATTAAACGAAAACGACCAAATCACCTACACCGATATCCTGGAAAAACTCGCTACAGCAGGACACTTGGAAGAACTCATCATCCAGCGCTTCACCGCTTACCTGAATCAAAAACACTTCACCCGCAGTCTCAACGCCTGGATTATCGCCAGTCTCACCGAGCTCAAGGCAACTTCAGCCATCGATGCCATCCGCGACTGCTACCACGCCCACCTTGCCGACATCACCATCAACGGCGACCTTGAGGAAGTGGAGATAAGCCTCGGCCTCCGAGATGTCCGTTCCTCGGAATCCGTCCTCAACTTGCAGGAACTCGAGCAAAAATCCGAGCACGAGGCGATAAAAGCCGACCTCGGCCCAAGACCCAAAGGTGAAGTGGATCTCTTCATCTACCTCTTCGAACTCTACAGCCGGGACTGCTCCGTCGACGGCCTCTCTGGGCTGCACGCCACACTCACTGGCGCCATACTCGCCCCGGGCTTCGTGAAACCTTCCGAATACCTCTCCTTCATTTGGGATACGGACAATACTGAAGATCCCTACTCCCCCGTTTGGGAAAACAGAAAAGACGCCGAGTTCTTCATGAAGTTCATCATGGGCATGCACAACCAGATTGTCGAATCCCTCGACCAAGGTGACTTCGAGCCCATCCCAGACGAGCGCGAGGACAACCCGGACTTCCGCAGCTACGTTGTCTGGCTCTTGTCTTTCAATCGTAGCTTCGGCCGCTGGAGCCCGGCCACGTCCCCGGATGAACTCAACGAAGACCAACTTCAAATCATCACCCACACCAGCGACATCCTCCAAAAAGAGGCACAAGCCGTGGACCAAGGCGCACTGCCCGACACCTCCGGTGACATCGAGCAAATCTCAAGCCTCTTCTGCCGCATTTATGCGGAAAACAAAAACTCCAGGGGACAGTTCCTCAGCAAGCTAGGCTCCGCAAGTCCATTCAGCCCCATCGGCCACACCGAAACCCACACCCGCGACCAAGCAAAAATCTCCCGCAACGCCCCCTGCCCCTGCGGCTCCGGCAAAAAGTTCAAACGCTGCTGCATGAACTAAGCCCCACCTATTCGACAATTCAAACTCCTACACCAAGTCACTAGGAGTGAAGCGCCGACCTCGGCCTCGCCACCACCAAGGCCACATTGGCGCCAGGAGCGAAGATGGAGTCACTTCGATCACGGTCGCACTGCCATCGGCTTGACCATCAGACAGAGATGAGGAAACCTTGATGAAGAAGAAAGCTGAACGCAGCCAAGAGTATGCACCAACGTTATAATGAACCGACTGCTTCAAGATTATAGGGTATGCGGTTCGGTGCTAGCATTGCAGCAAGCATGCACAAACAGTGACTTTCATCGGATAGACCCGACGCATTCCCCAAATTCCTGCAAATCAAATCAAACTCGGCGCTAAACTCCTTCACTGTCCAGACACCGAAACCGATTTGCATGGTATGCGTCATTCCACGACAGATAACTTCTTGCGCAAACGTTCCATAGTCCTCGGGCACATACACTCCAAGGTTTCGTCTATCAAAGGCTTGTAAATCCCATTCTTGCGAGCACCCCAACCAAACACCTCCCAGTAGGATAACCGGCAGTAGCGTGCTCGGGTTGGCAGGAGCGTTTTTATCCTTCATGTGCTCGCTTCCGATAGAAGCAAGCAGATATTCCAAAGCGCCTCTTCCATCAGAACCCAAGCGATTAAAAACCCCCTTACGGTCTGCAGCATCAGCATAAAGACTCTCAAGATACTGAATCCCAGCCTCGTGCCAGCCTGCGCGAGCTGCGGCTTTGAAGAATAAATACAGTGGCGCAGCTTGCTCATCATCCAACGCGACGAAAAAACTGCAGTAGGAATCGATCAGCGTAGTAATGATTTCAGTTTGATTCAACTTTGAATCATCCGTTTCAAAACCTAACAAGCCCCCGATGATAGACTGTGTTCCGACTAAACCAAGTAGTCGGGTCAACCGCATCGGACCATAGTAAAGATCAGAGAGGATGCCGCTGTCGGTGCACAGCTTCGAATTATTTATCTTAATTTCTTCACATAATCCGGACAGCAAGGCATTTGTCTGCACAAAGTCGAAACGAAGCTCCGTTTTAACAAAAGCTCGAACATCTGCATGGTCTGACCATGGAAGAAGCGAAACCAAGCACGTAGCCATACAAAAATGACGTGTGAGCAGCTCCCCATCGATTCTGGCCACTGCTGAAAATGAACGGAGAATTCCGGAAACTGCTGCCAACCTATCGGAAATCTCCAAGTCATCGGGCGCAAGCAGTTTTCTTAGCAATCGACCTAGACGCGCTGAATCAAATGAACTACTAGCCAATCTGTATTCATCCCACAACTCACCGGCAAACTCCGACAAACGCGTCTCCATTGTCGAACCAGGTGAAACAGAATCCAGTGACAATGAGGGTATTGGGGACGGTATATGCATCTTCGGATTTCTCACGAAACCTCCCCGCCCAAAAAGACTCAAAGCCCAAAAAATTGGATGTTGATCCGGGTGCTCACGAGTCACTGCCTCTGAGACTGCAGCCGAGACTTCTGTAAGGTCAATCATCGGAGAAAACAGCTCAAGAGAAGTTTCACCCCGGACCGTTCTGAGAAGCTGTGTCGTGAGAGTTCCCCCTGCAGGAGTTTCCCCGGCTAATTCCTCGGCGGCACACCCACCAAGAAACGCCACGCTCGAGGCGTTGACTGCACCGACACTCTCCGGACGAAGTAGCGTTTGAATGTCCTTGATCGAACCACCAGCTCCGCAACCATCAATAATCACGTTGATCTGACGTGGCTTAAATTCATTCACGACCTCAAACAATCGTGACAGTGGAAAGGAGGTAAAAGAAAGAGCGTCCATCTCTGTTTCCGGATTTGTCAGGTAAAAAGACCCTTCCTTGCCATCCGCATGCCCTGCATAGAAGAACGTGAAGACATCAATGGATCCGCCACGCAAAATACGAGCGAGCGCCGATTCCATTTCGATCCTGGACGGCGATTTTAACAACTCTGAACGATCAAGGTCGTAGAATTCTCCTACCGATAGGACTTCAAATATTGAACAGGCGTCCTTCTCGGCCCCACTCAGCGGGGGGAGAAATTGATAGCGATCACAACCAATACTAAGCAGAACATTCATTGCTTATGAAACTTGGCTAATCGTTCCGCGTCTTTCTTCCTCGCTTGCTTCTCCGCTTCTTTGCGAATTTCATCCGCCTTAAGCTTGATCGCCTCAGCATCCTCGCGTTTTGCCAATTCCGTGGATAATTTCTCATGAGTTCCAGAATCCAACATAATCATTGGCGCATCCACTTCTCCGTCTTCACCGACACTCAACTCCAGGGTTGCTATACTTGCAAGAAATCCATCCACGAGAGAGCCCCCCTTCTCGATATTGCTCGTTCTACCAGATTGTTCACAGGTGTCATTCATCGACAACATCAGACGCGATACGAATTCTTCGTGCATCTTATCTGAAAATCCATGAACAAACTCATCCAAGAGTGCCAGATCGTGGCCGAGCACTCTACTGCGCTCAATGCTCACTTCCGTTGATTGTCGCTGAAACTCCCCCACCTCAGGATGAAATCCGTCTTCACGCTGCTGTTTATATTTCCATCCGTGTCCGTGGGGATAATTGCTCACATTCTCTGGTGGGATTAATCCCTCACGCAAAGTCGTCATTCGTGCCAACAACTTACGCATCAGAGCTTCTCCAAACTCCTCACACCTTTGTTTCTCCGCGAACGGAGTAAGATCTTCTCGTTGATCGTTCATAAAAACTTATTGCGGATTTATAGCGACTTCTTCTTCCATTACTCAGCCCACTTGAATCTCACCTGCATCCTCTGTGCCGGATGCCCGTAGTCGAGCTTCTTATCGCGCATCAGGCGTCCGACGACGATGCCCGGGTGGGTGTTGATTTTCTTGGCGAAGGCTCTGATGGCGGGCTGTGTCAATTTACCACCTTGGATGAATTCGCGGTATGCCCTCGGAGGGATCAATAGGTCGCCGGAAAAGCGATTGGCTTCATCCTCACGCTCCTGATCTTGATTTTCCAGGGCTTTGCCTTCGAGAAATACTCCTTTCTTCACTCTCTGCAGCACGTGCTTGGCTTCATGAAAGAAGGTGAACCAGAAATGGTCGTGGGATTTCAGCAAGAGGCTCTGCTGGATCACTGGCGCACCTGCCAACCATCGGGTGACTCCATACACCCCGAGCGCAGGCAGCTCGCGAACGACGAGGAATTTCACCCCTACCCCAGCACAGAGTCTCTGGATTTCCGGCATGAATTTGTTCGGGTCTTCTTCCGTCGTGAGTTCGCGTAACGAGACGACCACTTCACGAAAGCCTTTTTCGTCATAGTCGGGAATCTGCTGTTTTTGAGCCTCGATTTCTCCTCGCCGCAACCAAGCGGAAATCACCTCCGTTTTTTTCCCTGTGCGCGTCGTTTGCCGAAATGCCGCTTGTGGGCATTCCCAAAGGTTCTTCCAACAGTCCTTGTCGTTGACGCCGTAGAATTTGAGTAAATTCAGAGCTTTGTCGCCGGCTTTTGAAGCTGCCGCCACCCACCCCATATCAGCCATTTTCTTGTAGGGGAAGACGCGTGCCCACTCGGCGTGGCTTTCCTTGATTTCCTCCTCCTGAGCTCGGGCCAGAAATTCACGATATCTTGCCTCACGCGCCAGCCAGAAGCGGGCTGGTGTTCCTAGAACGCGCTCAAGAGCCAATGCCGTTCCTTCCGTGATCGGGGCCTTGCCATTAACAATCTGACTAATGGTCTTCTCAGCCAATCCGGAACGGTCCGATAAATCAGCCTGGCTCATGCCAAGCATGTCCAAGGTGTCCGCCAAGCTTTCACCTGGAGGAGAAACAGTGTCGGGCTGGTATTGTGTTTTCATATGTCTAGTCGTGGTAATCGGTCATTTCAGTGATCAGAATCGCAGTCACCTGCGTCCAATCCAGACCAGTATCTTCCTTGGTCGGCACCGGGTCATGGTCTGGCTCAAACACGATCCGGCGTCCTCCGTGCAAATCCAGAGCCAAAGAGCCTTTGAGATTTCCTGTCAGCTCATGGCAGCGCCCGGGCAGCCACCGAAAGTCTTCAAGAAACTCAGCGGAATCCATATCGTCCAAACGCGCTCTCAGCTTCTTGGCACTGAGAGCCCCAAGAACCTTAACAGCGGTTCGCCCGCTGTTTGCTAGCTTCTCAAGCTTCTTGGTCTTGAACCGGATCAGCACACAGATAAACATACACCCTTTACCTAATTGGTAAAGAATTTCTCACCAGAAGCATCTCTAGCCTCCTTTTCAACCTAAGTTCGCAAAAATCTGATTCCGTTGAAACGCTCGAAGGCCCGTCGAAGCTCTGGCTGGTGGTGTCCGGCTCAACACGCCTTGATTTGCCGACCGAGGGCGTCGTAGATGTAGATGGAGTATAGCCTTTGCCATCGGTGCTGGTGGCGGAGCTCCCTATCGAATCATAAGTGACGGAGGGCATCGTCCAAACCTACCACATTCCGACGAGTGGCTGAGCCCAAATATGGACCCGCATTTGACGGAGTCGTCCACGACAGTGTATGCATACGCCAGTATGTGGAAGAGCACGACCCAACCCAAAGCTGAAGGCCATCGCTACGAGCTGGAGGACCTGTCCGCGTTCATCCCTGGCTTGGGGTATTTGCTGGATGCCAGCCTCGACAACTCGATGCGCAAGTGTTTGCTCGAACCGAGCTTGGCTTCCATGGAGCGGGATGAATTTGTTTTTGCCTGCGCCGAACTCGTCCGAGCTCTACTCACCGACCGTCCAGTCCCAGCGAAAGGCCACCTCGGCTACCAGTTTGCCCTCATTTCGGAAATTCTGACTCAGACCCATGGCCTCATCGAAAGCGAAATGATGGGAGACGAAGAATTCGACAACCGCGCTCTGGCTTGGGAGAGCCTGATCCGTCTCCTGCCCCACGAGGATGGCTCTGACACCCAGACGCATGGGATGCTCAAGTGGCTCAAGCTGGATATTTCAAAACCTTACTGCTCAGGCAGCCTCACCTCAAAGCGCTGGCTTGATCTCCTGACGAGCGAAGGCGGGCTGATCAGTGAATTTTTCCAAGACGAAGACTGGCGCTTCACCCAGCTCCTCGATGCTCCAAGCGAACAAGCTACCGGCATCGCGGAACTCATGGACATCGACATGGAAACCGCCTACGCCCTCCCTCCAAGCCCCACTCA
>CAXIBU010000150.1:0-7752 GCA_964021555.1 uncultured Verrucomicrobiales bacterium
CCTTGAGATTCCAGGCCAAGACCCGAATCAAAGCTTAGTCCTGATGATGGAACCGGATATCCTGAGTTTTGAGAAAGCTCTTACTCGCCTCACCGAGCTGCGCAAAGGCTACTCATTCCTCCCAACCAAAAGTTCCTCCCCAAACTACCTGCGTTTGCACGAGAAAGACGATCTGCGCATTCCCTTCGTGGACTTCAAGGCAGAGACCAACTTTCAACCGTCCTTTTCTGGCGCCATCCTAAACAAGCAGGATGCTGAGGCACTTCCATGGCGCATTGCCCACGCCAAGGAGCTTGCTCAATTCACCATGGACGAATTTGGGGCCAAAGTCATCGTGCAGGCAGAAATGGGATACGGCTTCGGGTTCGCCTCCCCCAAACCCGTCCCTTTTCCGCGTAAATTCTACTTCAATAAACCCTTTTACGTCTCCCTCTGGATGAAAGATACCACAATGCCCTATTTCATCGCGCGCATCGCCAACTTCGAGGACCTCGAACTATTCAAAGCCACAAAATGAAAACAATTCTTCTCATTCTCCTCGGCCTCACCATGCCACTCAGCGCTCAGGAAGGCGATCCTTTTGCTGACGATCCTTTTGCTGACGATGATTTTGACGAACAATATGGCCCGCTGCGTTACTGCCCACCCAAACAGATCGAAATCCTCTACCAAGCCTACGACATCGACCTGAGCCAAGCAGCAGAAATTCTCGAAGCACGTCCACAGAAATTCAATGGCAACGAACTTCAGGCACACCTCAAATCGATCTCAACAATCTCGAAACTCGCTCAATGGTGCGCCCGTCCAGGAGAAACTGCGAATTTTTCAAACGCTGCGGGAGAGAATCCAGAAGATGAGGGTATCCCGTCGCCCGTAGGTCTCCGGCTCGAAGTCGAGCCATCCTTGGGTGATCACAATTATCTGGCCGATGCACGCATCATCCTACACCAGACCGAGCTCCTCGGAGAATCTGGCACCGCTTACAGCCAGAAGATCAGCACCAGCATGAGCCTCCCTTTAGGTGAATTCATGCTCGTCGGCGTGACCACTCCAGTCTTGGACGGCAAAGTCGCCACCAACCACCGCCGCTTCCACCTGCTCCGCCTCCAGTTCGACCAAGCCCTAGTCGACTACGGCGAAGCCCAATACGAGATCCTCAAAAAGGCCTCCAAAGAAGTCATCGAAGAATTCAAAAATCGAACACAGAAATAAGCTCTTTGACTTGAAGGGAACCACGAAAGGCGGAGGCTTTGCTGATTATTAAACCACAGAAGCCACGGAAAGCACAGAAATTGGCTAATCCTTAGAATTCAAGGTTCTGTGCCTTTTGAATTTACTGCATTCCGTCTAGCCCTGCGGGCTTGTAGTCCCTTTTCAAGGCTTTCGTGTATTTTGTGTATTTCGTGGTGAACTTCAGCAGAGCATCCACCTCTTTTTCTGTGATTTCTGAATATTCTGTGGTTATTTCCCGCCATGGCCCAGACCAACTTTGATTTCGACAAGCTCCCTACCCGCCGCGGCACAGGCTCCATCAAATGGGACCGTTATCCCGACTACGATCCGTATTGGGTAGCCGACATGGATTTCGCCTCGCCCGATTGCGTGGTCGATGGGCTCGCGGAGCGCGTTCAACACGGAATTTTCGGATATGCCAATGCCCACGCTGGTCTCATTGAGGCCGTCATCGGCTACCTCAAGCGTCAGCATGAGGTCGAAATTCGCGAGCCCCAGATCATCCACCTTCCAGGACTGGTCCCCGCACTTTCCTTAGCCTGCCGCGCCTTTGCCAGCCCCGGCGAGCAAGTAATGATCTGCTCTCCAGTCTACTACCCTTTTCACAAAGCCCCCAAGGATGCAGGCGCCGAGCTCATCGACGTCGCTCATATCCGCGATGGCGAGACATGGAGGTTCGACTGGGATTCCATGGAGGCAGCCGTCACCCCATCGACCAAAGTCTTCATCTTCTGCAATCCACAGAACCCGCTCGGCCGCGTCTTTTCCGAAACCGAAGTCTTGAAGCTCGCCGAATTTTGCCACCGCCACGAGCTAGTCCTCGTCTCCGACGAAATTCACTGCGATCTGATCCTCGAACCAGGCCAACAACACTTCAGCGCCCTGCGCCTGCCCGATGAGCTGCGCCAGCGCCTTATCGTGCTCCAGGCCCCCAGCAAAACCTACAACATCGCCGGGTTAGGCTACTCTTTCGCCGTCATTGAGAATACCGAGATCCGCTCCGTCTTCACTGGTGCCATCGGCTGCACCCTTCCTGAAGTCAATGCCCTTGCCATGGTCGCTGCCGAGCACGCCTACAACGACGGAGAGCCTTGGCGCCAGGATCTGGTCGCCTACCTGAGGGGGAACCGCGATGCCCTTTTCAAATTCGTCACCGAGGAGATGCCGCAGCTCACGATTCATGAGCACGCAGCCACCTATCTATATTGGATTGATTGCTCCGCGCTTGGCCTCAAGAATCCCGCTCAGTTCTTCGCCAAAGAAGCCGGCATTTTCCTCACCGATGGAGGTCCCTTCGGCAGCGCGCAACACGTGCGCTTCAATTTCGGCTGTCCCAGAGCGCACATGATCGAGGGTCTAGAGAAAATGAAAGCCGCCCTTAGCCGCTTGGCGTAAATTGGAATCTCGACACAAAGCCACTGTGGGAGCGCTACGGAGACCGGCTCAAGGAGCTTTCGCCACTCTCACCTTGGCTTCATCTTTGAATGATTTCAAACTAACGACACCCTTTTTCGCGAAGTCTTTGATTTGATAACCAACCTCGTAGACATCAAAGGGTCCGCTCCGAAACGTCTTCTCCCCAACTTTCTTCTTGGCTACTAGGATACAGGCCGACTTTGGCAAATCCATCCCCTGGACGGGCTTAGGCACATTGACAATCAGACCGTCGGAATGCTGATTATTGACCCAGTCCCTCAAGCCCTGCTCCTTCGTCTCAAGAGCAAATAGATGAAGCTTCGCAGAGATGGGAATCTCGGCGCTCTTGTTCCCCAGGGAAACCACCAGAACCGCCGCCTGCTCTTTAAAGATATGGAAAATTCGTGTATCCCTCGGCCCCAGCATCCCCATGCTCACTTCCTTGCGGTCAACCGCATCTCCAGCAGTTTCTAACTGACGCTGCTCAGCCAGACTCAGCGGAATCGATAAAAAGAGGGCGAGAATCGGGAACAGAAAGGTTTTCATCATTAGCAGCTTAACCTGCAACGCCCTTCCCCACAACTACCATCGAACAACCTACTCCTCCAGATAGCTCTGCAAGGAATCTCTGAGCACCGTGCGAGCACGGAAAAGCTGGCTCTTCACTGCGGAAACACTCAGCTCCAAGACCTCAGCAATATCCTCATAAGGCATGTTCTCGTATCGACGCAGGATCACCGCCATCCGCTGCTTTTCCGGAAGTTCGGCAATCGCCTGGTCCACCGCTTTCTGTAGCTCGGACTGCAAGGCCTCATTATCCGGCTGCAAGTGCTCGTCCGCCGCATTCTGAAGGTGGCTGGATTCCTCACGCTCCTCGACTGAAACCTCGGGGCGGCGTTTTCTTCGGCGCGATTCGTTGAACACCAAATTCCGCATGATAGTAAACATCCACGTAGTAAATTTGGCAGTTGGCTTGTATCGCTTGGCGCTTTTCCAAATTCGCAGAAAAACCTGCTGAGCGATGTCCTCTGCGTCGACCACTGCCGAATTCCCACCCAACATCTTACCCACCGTTCCGACCAGCGCATATTGATGCCGATTGACCAGTTCTTCGAAGGCTCGGATGTCCCCTGAGGCAATACGGCTCATAAGAGCAATATCGATCTCATTCTCACGGTCGACGGGGTCAGCCTGGGAAGATTCCATGATCAGTTCTTGGGTCAGGGTCAGGGCACTCATGGTGATATAAGAAGAAACCTGCGCAAGAACCAACAGTTGCGGTCTTTTCTGTGAATTCCAAAATAAAACGTGCCCATTAAGGTAAATTTCAGGAAAATTCAGAAAGAGCTTGAAAAGATCGATCTCCTCCCCTAAAGCCCACCTCACTTATGGCTAAAAAGTCTTGGATCGCCCGCAATCAGAAGAAAGCTGCAACCGTCGCTCGCTACGCCGACCTACGTCGCAAGCTCAAAGAAGAGAAGGACTACATCGGTCTCACGATGCTCCCACGTAACGCAAGCCCGACCCGCGTGGTCAACCGCTGCCGCGCTACCGGACGTCGTCGTGGTTTCCTACGTCGCTTCCAGCTCTCACGTATCGCCTTCCGCGAACTTGCCTCACACGGCCTCATCCCCGGTGTGACCAAGTCCAGCTGGTAACCACCAGTCGCGAAGTCGAACTACTGACTTGTTTTTTGACGCGAGGCGGATATTATCCCCGCCTCGCGTTTCTTCATGCCACTATACGAATATCTCTCAGAGAACCCCGACGACCCTGATTCGAGTTGTCGCATTTGCTCGCGCGGTTTTGAGCTACGTCGCTCAATCGACCGAGAACCCTTGGAGTGCTGCCCACTTTGCAAGCACCCTATTCGTAAAGTCATCTCTCGGATCAACACCCCAAAGATCACCAAGCCCTTCTCGCCCGTTGATGCGAAGAAGGCAGGCTTCACCGTGATGGAGAAGCGTGACGAAGGTGTTTACGAAAAGCTCTAAACACCAATGAGTCCTGATTTATTCAACGTCATCGCGATGAGCGCTGACATCCCCACAGAGTTCCCCACCCTTGGGAAGGCCCTGTTATATGTGGTCGGTAGTGTTCTCTTCCTGCTGCTCAACGCCTTCTTTGTCGCCTCCGAATTTGCCATCGTAAAAGTCCGCGGCAGCCAGATCGATACCGCTTCCGAAGACTACCCCCAGCGCGCCAAGCACGCCAAAGTCGTCACCGGCAATTTGGATGGCTTTCTTTCCGCCAACCAGCTCGGGATCACCATCGCCTCGCTCGCACTCGGTTTCCTCGGTGAGCCTTTTGTCCTCTCCCTGGTCGCCCCGATTCTGCACAAGCTACCCGCGTGGACCAATGGGACATTCCCAACCCTGGAGCCCGAATGGATCAAGGGGATTTCATGGACCCTCGCCATGCTCTCATTCACCTTCCTTCACGTGGTGGTTGGTGAGCTCCTCCCCAAAGGTATCGCCATCCGCAAGCCGCTGGGCACCACACTTGCCCTCGCTGGATCACTTCGCCTCTTCTACCGCGGCTTCAGCTGGGCCATTGGCTTCCTGCAGGTCACCGCTAACTGGTTACTCAAGAAGTGCTTCCGGATCGATCCACTGTCCGAAGGCGAGCACGTTCACAGCTCAGAAGAGCTTGCTCTACTAGTCACCGAGAGCGAGCGCTCACAGGAAGTTACCGAGACCGAGCGACAAATTCTCATCAACGCGCTTGAGCTCAACGACCTCTCCGTTCGCGACATCATGACCCCACGCAGCGAGGTGATCGCATTTGATCTGGAAGACAGCTTCGAGCGCTGCCTCGAGGTCGCCAGGCAGACCAAGCACACTCGCTTTCCACTCGTCCGCAGCCATCTCGACAACAGTCTCGGCTTGATCCATATCAAGGACCTCATGAAGCTGATCGGTCAGGAAAATCCCGACCTCATGAGCATTCGCCGCGAGCTCAAGATCGTGCCCACCACGATGCCCCTCGACGAACTGCTCAAATACTTCCTTCGCGAGCACGCCCACCTCGCCCTCGTCGTTGACGAATTTGGTGATCCCACAGGGCTAGTCTTCCTCGATAACGTGCTTGAAGAACTTGTCGGCGACATTCAGGACGAATTCGATAACGAAGACAGCGCAGTCACTTTTATCGGTGATAACGAATACGTCGTCGAAGGCGGGCTCAGCCTCAACGAATTGGCCGATCACGTCGAGGACCTGAATCTCGACAACACCGAAGTCAGCACCATTGGCGGTTACATCACCAATGAGCTCGGGCGTTTCCCCGAGACTGGTGAGAGCCTCTACATTGAAAAATTCGAGGCCAAGGTCACTAGCAGCGACGGCCGCAGGGTCGGGCAAATTCACCTGCGCCGTCTCGATGATGACGAAATTGCCGATCTCGACCTCGACGAATAATACCGATCGCGCCCGGTCAGCCTCAAATGGTTAAGAAAAATTAATCATTTTTTTTTCTTACCTATTGCCAAAGAGATCCCGCCTCTCTAGTTCTTGTTAAAGAACAACGAAACACCCCTCTTTCTTGGATCCACGTTACGAAATTGGCTCGGTCATCTCAAGCGACCGAACAGGAACCACTTATGAAGCCACTGATCGCCAGCTGGAACGTAAGGTAGCGATTCGTCGTCTTTTCTGTGATGCGGATCCGGAGGACGTCCAAAGAGCTCGTCCCGTTTTCACTCATTTCATGGGTAGCCTTTCAACTCTCCGCTCCCCTGGCTTGATTCAGGTGGTTGATGGCGGTTGCGACGATGAAGGCTTCTACCAAGTCGTGGAACTCCTCAACGGCCCACTTCTGAGCGACACGCTAACAGGCTCTCCAATGGACCTCGAGGACTTCGAACAATTCTCGAAAGACCTCCTAGCCACCTTGGAAGAGCTACACGCCCACCACCTTTTCCACACTGGGCTCTCCGCACAAAGTATCCAGCTCACCAAACGCACACTGGGTGGACAACGATACAAGTTGATCGACTTGGGCCTAACGGCAATCGCACGATCAATCCGCTCAGAAAGGGGCGCAAGGCACTATGGTCTCATCGAGCCCGCCCTGATGCCCCCGGAGTATTTTGAAGGCAAGACACCGAGCCAGCAGATGGACATCTTCAACTGCGGCCAGCTCTTCTACGCGGCACTTGTCGGGGGGCACCCGCTCGCAGGGCTCGAGCGTGATGAAATTCACCGCCGTGTGATGGAGGGCGATTACCCGACCATCCACGAATACCGTCCGGAACTTCCGATCGAGCTGAGCCAGTGGATCGAAAAGATGACCGCCCCGGATCCTGCCGACCGTTTCGATTCCGTTCGTGAGGCTCTGAAAAACCGGCCTAACATCCCCGAACTGGCGATTCGCCTGATCGAGGCAACCCAGCGGGTGTTTCACCATCAGCAATCCAAGATCTCCAGCCAACCCGGCCCAAAGATCCAAAATTTCGTTGAGACCACAGAAACCGCGTCCCTCAAAATGGTAATGACTGTGATCACTCTGATCATTCTAATCTCCTGTCTGGCACTAGTTGCGCTGCGTGGCGGTTTCTGACTTGTCGTCTGCTCGATATCGACTCGAGCATCGCCTTTCATTGAGTGAAGGGCATTGTGAATAACTTGTGTAAACTTGGGCAGAGCCCCTGTCGGTAACCCTGTAAGTCTCTTGGATCAGTGATTTTCCGGCGATTTCTAGGTGAGTTCAAATGCCATAGGCACTAGGCTCCGCGCACGACAGATTCTGAACAAGTGTTCTTTGTAACACCCAACGATAATTCTATAACTCACTCAATACGTGCAATTTTCCGATCCTACAAATTACTAGACAGACCTCTTAACAAGTTACTCACAACTCGGGTAACATGCTTAATTCAAAGTCTCCTGCGACGGGAAAGGCTTGATTTATCAGCTCTGAAAAACTTTTCCCACCACTGATAACAGGATGTGAATAACTTTGGGATAAGTCTGTAATCCCCTGACTAGCCTGCTTTTTTAGGCAAAATCATGCGCAGAATCGCAAGGGGAACTCCGACGAAAATCAGGAAGAGCAAGCCCAGAACAAGGAAAACAACCAGACCGACAAAAAGCAGTGGCCATA
>CAXIBU010000151.1:0-7631 GCA_964021555.1 uncultured Verrucomicrobiales bacterium
AAGCGCTTTCGTTAAGCGACAGATAAGCATGGCAAAGGCTAGCGCCACTTTGCTTATCTGTCGCTAAATAAATTGCTCAATTGTGTAATGATTTGAGCGATTTCGTCTGAGTTCTTACGCTCCGATTGTGTCGCATCCCATGTAGGGGCGTAGCGCCTCGGGGATGGTGATGGAGCCATCCGGGTTCTGGCATTGCTCGATTAGAGCAACGTAGAGGCGTGGAAGGGCCGTGCCGGAACCGTTGAGGGTGTGGCAGAACTGATTTTTGCCATCGGCATCTTTGTAGCGAAGTTTCATCCGGCGAGCTTGGTAATCGCCGAAATTCGAGCAGGAGCTGACTTCGAGATATTTTCCTTGGCCAGGGGCCCAGACTTCGATGTCGTAGGTCTTGGTCGCGGAAAACCCGACATCGCCAGTGCAGAGCTCGATGGTGCGGTAGTGGAGGCCGAGCTTTTGCAAGATCGCCTCGGCATGGCCAGTGAGCTCTTCGAGCAGCTCCATGGATTTGGAAGGTTCGACGATTTGCACAAGCTCGACTTTGTCGAACTGGTGCATGCGGATCAGCCCACGGTTGTCGCGCCCCGCGGAACCGGCCTCGCGGCGGAAGCATGGCGTGTAGGCTGTCAGTTTGACTGGCAGTTCACTCTCGGCGAGAATGGTATCGCGGTAGAGATTGGTGACCGGAACTTCGGCGGTCGGAGCAAGGAACATACTGTTCTCTTCGATGCCATACATGTCGTCCTCAAACTTGGGGAGCTGACCTGTGCCCTCCATGCACTCGCGGCGCACGAGGAAGGGAACGCCTACTTCGTGGTAGCCGTGCTCTTCGGTTTGAGTGTCCAATAAGAAGTTGATGAGTGCTCGCTCCAGGCGTGCGCCTTTGCCGCGGAATACGGTAAAGCCAGATCCAGAAATGCGGGCGGCGTCTTCGAAGTTGAGGAGGCCGTGCTTCTCGGCGAGCACGACGTGATCCTGCGGATCTGCAACCGCCGGCTTCTCGCCCCACGTGCGGACTTCCGGGTTAGCGGTTTCGTCGGCACCGACTGGACAATCGGCATGCGGGACGTTGGGGATTGAGAGGAGCAATGCCTCCTGCTCGCTTGAGGAGCTTTCGACTTTCTGGTCGAGCTCGGCAATTTGGTCACCGATGGCTTTAACGGAAGCCTTGGCGGCCTCGGCTTCGTCGGTCTTGCCCTGTCCCATGAGCGCGCCAATGGCCTTGGATGCCTGCTTGCGCTGGGCTTGCAGTTCTTGTTTCGATGTCTCAGCGGCACGGCGACTTTCGTCGTGGGCGAGGACTTGGTCGATGAGCGGAGCGAGCTCAGGGTTTCTCAGGCTGAGAGCTTGTTTGAAGCTTTCCGGATTAGTGCGGATTTCTTTGATGTCGAGCATGGCGAGTAGGTGGTGCGGTCAGGGTAAAGTCGCGATGATTTTTTTAAGTTCGGCGGCCGGGATCAAGAGACCCATGGTCCGGCTGAAACGGGCAATGTGCAGGCCTACGAGGCGGCCGTTTAGATTGTAAACAGGGAGGATGGTATCAGCGGCATAGAGCGGGACCGCGTGCCGAATGACGTTCGGATAAGGCGAGCGGTGTTTGCTGACCTCAATCTTTTCCCCGATTGGGCCTTTCGATCGTTCTTTGGTGACGGGGCGAATGGTGTCGGTGGCATTTCCCAGGACCTTGTGGCCGAATTGGTCGATCGCAATGAGAAGGTCTCCGGCGACGGGATTTTCATTGATCTGATTTAGGTCCAAAGTCGAGCCTGGGGTCTCGGGGGCGATCTTGACGACGGCGAGATCCCAATCGGGAATGCGTTTGCCAAGTTGGCTCTCGGTCCGAGTTCCGTCCTTGCCGCCAATGAGAACTTTCTCGTGGCCCTCTGGAATCAGACTGCTCTTGACGAGCAGGGCGTCCTTCGAAATGCGCACTCCAAATCCTACCTGATTCCCACCCACAAAAATAGGGAAGGTGATCTCGCTGGTTTTCAACTCAGGGAGCTGCTTGATCAGCTCAGGGTCGTCGAGTCCATAGCTAACTGGTCGGTCTTTGACGATTGAGACGCTATCGATCATCATTAGATCGATCAGTTCTTGTTGAGTGATTTTTAGTTCACCTTCGGGTGAGATTTTTGCTTTAACGAATCGATCCGTCTCTTGATGTCCGCCCTTGATGCGCCGCGTCAGCTCTTTCTGCAGCTTGGGATAATCGTCGTTTCCAAATTTGTGGGCAAATTCGCCGATGCCTCCGGGGCCTTTATCAAAGTCTCCTTGCTTGGAGCCGGGTGTCTTAAGCTGCTTGAGGTTCGCGCGAAGCTGATCGATGGCGATGAAGCGGTTAAACATCTTTTGCCCGGCAGCACTAGAGGCCACGCCAATCAATTGGCCATCCAGGTCAAACAAAGGTCCGCCTGAGTCGCCGGGCTGGATGTCGCAATCGGACATCGCGATATAGGGGAGGTCTTGATAAGTGCTGACATTCTTGATCCGACCAAATCTCAGCTGAGCTGGACGGCCCTTGAGGCGTCCTGATGGATGGGCAAGGACGAAGCATGGCGAGCCGGTCGCAGGAAAAGTATTGGCCGACTTGCAATAGGGCAAGCCTCCTTCGGGCATGTCCTGAATTTGCATTAGGCCAAAGTCGATCATTAGGTCGTAGCCCAGGACCTTGGCTTTAAATTCGCGACCGTCATCGAATTTGATGGTCGCCAGTTGGTCGGGCTTGGCATTCATCAGCACGTGCCCGGCGGTCATTACCAATCCCTTTTTTGAAATCACGACTCCGCTGGCGGACCCACCGAGATAGACCGAAACGGTAGATTCCTTCGCCTCGGCATAAGCCTTTTTCAGCCGTTTCTCGAGCACCTTCGGAGCTTCGAGCTCGACAACGGCTTTCTGCTTTGCCGCTGCAGGTGCTTGAGCGAGATCACTCAGGCCAAGGGCCTCTATACTCGGGTTCGCGAGTAGTTGAGCTCCCACGCTGAAACTTACGGCAAGGAAGGGGAGGCCCCAGAGCTGAGTGAAACGAAACATGACTCAATTACGCCTCAAGCTTGAGGCGTTCATCGTTCTCCAAGAGGTCGCCAAGGGCTTCCCAGCCGTCGGTGCGCTGCATTTGGAATAGGTGCAAGTAGGCAGAGGTGAGGTCGGCCCCGTAGGTCTCGATCAACTTGTCGGAGGCGCGCTTCAGAGCCTCTGGCTCGAAGGCTTCAGGAAGTTCGTCGATCTGGCCCTGGCCGTCGTGCTTGATGTCCTGCTCGTCGAGGAAGTCGACCAACATGTCGGTGTGAGCTTTTAGAAAGAAGACTTGGAAAAGGTGTTCGCCAACCATGTTGTTGGACTTGATCTTCAGGGTTTTGTGCGCCCACTCGATCTGGTCAGCGACCGATTTTTTTTGCACAAAGGCGGGGCGGAGCTTCTTGCTCTCGGCTAGGCTCTTGATGGCGGTCTTGTAAATGTCACGCTCTTCTTCGCGGAAGTAGAGGAACATGTCTTTGACCACCTGTGGATTGATCTTTTGGTAGAGTTCGTAGCAATACATGGATTTTGATTGGTTTAGATTTGGTGGGATTTCGAAAAGTAGGAAAAAGGTGGCTTCACTGAGTGGCTGTCAGTTCGAGGAAGGACTTGATGCGGTCTTGGGGGATATCCTCGCGCATGAGTGATTCGCCAACGAGAATCGCATTTGCGCCAGCATCAAGCACGCGCTGGGCATCGGCCTCGGTGAAAATGCCGGATTCGCTGACCAGGATCGTATCGGCATCCACCTCATCAGCGAGGAGCTCGGTGGTGGCGAGGTCAGTTTCGAAAGTGCGCAGGTTGCGATTATTGATGCCAATGATGTCGGCACCAAGTTCAAGTGCACGCTCCATCTCTGGCAGGTCGTGCACTTCGACGAGGATGTCGAGCTGGAAGCTCTTGGCAGTGTCGTAAAGGTGCTTGAGCGTGGCATCGTCCAGAGCGGCGACGATCAAGAGCACGGCATCCGCCCCGGCGACGACGGCCTCAAAGATCTGCACTTCGTGGATGATGAAGTCTTTACGGATCAGCGGGATGGTGGACTGGGCCGAGATTCGGGAAAGGTAGGCGAGTGAGCCCTGAAAGTATTCCTTGTCGGTTAGGATGGAAACGGCACTGGCACCGCCTTCATCGTAGAGCTTGAACTGCTTCATTGGATCAAAATTCGGATCAATGATGCCTTTTGACGGTGAGGCTTTTTTAATCTCAGCAATCACGGCGAGCTGCTCGGGCCCGCGATCCAGGGCGGCCTTGAACGAGCGGAAGTCGTTACGTTCAAGGGCTGCTGCCCGCAGTTTTTCCTGCAGGGGTAGGATCATTTCAATTTCCTGATCCTTGGTCTTTAGAATTCGTTGCAGAGTGTCCACGGGCGGGACTTTGTCGCCTGTTTCGCGAATGTGAAGTCTGAAAAACAAGAAGTGAGCGCCTAAGAGCAAAAATTCGCAAAGAATCTCAAAATGAATTGCATCCTAGGTGCAAGACGGGCTCTCTGGGGCCGTAGTCTTTTTAGCTCAGAGAAATGGCTTGGTTCTGGAAAATAATTCGCGTCTTTTTGGTCCTTGGGATCGCTTTTGGTAGTATCATCTCCCTGGTGGCCATCAGTGTGGGTTGGTGGGGTTCCAGTCGATTGGTTGAGGTAGGGCGTGCTGACCTGGAAGAGGCACACCGGGAAGTTTATGCGCAGCCAGAACAGTTTGGATTTCAGCTTGAGCGCTTCGATGTGAGCTCGGCCGACGGCTTGACCTTGAAAGCCTGCGTTTTGACCCCTGATCCAGCGGCAGAGCTCAGTGCTCCAGGCCGGCGCGTCAGGAAAGAGATCAGCCTGCGCAATCGGGTCGATCTGCCACTGCGCAACGAAATTCGAGGAACCATCGTGATGGGCCATGGCCGGGAAGGTCGCATGGAGCACAATTTCGCCATCGCCAAGCGTTTCACGGCGGTGGGTTTCCGTTGTGTGTTGTTCGATGCCCGGGCTCACGGTGAGAGTGGCGGGGAAATTTGCACCTACGGATTTTTTGAGCGGGAGGATTTGCGTCGAGTGATCGCTGGAGCCGAAGAAAAGGTCGGAGACCTTGGTCCAGTTGGACTGTTCGGGGTTTCACTCGGCGGTGCGGTTGGTCTGCAAGCGATGGATGGCTCGGATGACTACCGATGCGGCGTTTTTGTTTCACCATTTGCCTCGCTCAATGAATCCGCCTGGAGGGTGGCGGAGGAAAAACTGGGGGCTTGGCGCTTCGCCGTTGTGCCTCCGACAGATGTCGTGCTCGGCTGGCGCCACGGATTTCGCATGATCGAGGCCGCGCCGGTGGCCTCGGCATCGCGCATCGATGAGCCTGTGATGCTGGTTCACGGGGAAGAGGATGAAATGGTCCCGATTACCGATTCCGAAACCATTCTCAAAGCACTCGAAAGCGAAGCCAAGACCCTGCGCCGCGTCGAAGGCGGCGACCATCATGCTGTGCTCATGCAGGGCGGCGATGAACTCTATGCAGAGATGTGCGAATTCTTCCTGCAGCACATGTGGGGGTAGTGAGTTGGAAGTTATTGGTTAGTGGTTATTAAGTTAATCGTTCTTAGTAAGAAAGTGGCTTGAGTGATTGCGGGTATTCTGCCCGCACGATTCATCAAGTTTAGCCACGTGCCTGATCTTTAAGCCCAGCGGCGTAGGCACCGAAGACCTTTTTAATCTCGTCGCGGACCTGGCGGAAGATCTGGAGTTGTTCCTCTTCGTTGCCAGGGGCATGGGCGGGGTCTTCGAAGGGGAAGTGGTGGCGATTGAGTTGGCCGGGGAAGGCCGGGCAGGCCTGGTCTGCATTGCCGCACACGGTGATGACGGTTTCGACGTTCTTGTAGAGAAACTCGTTGAGGTGTTTCGACTCGTGATTGCTGATGTCGATATCGACCTCAGCCATGGCTCGGATCGCCAGTGGGTGGACGTAGCCGGCAGGATCTGATCCCGCGCTCTGCACCGAGAAGTGCTCACCGAGCTCTTTTCTCAGAAAGCCTTCGGCGATGTGGGAGCGGCAGGAATTTCCGGTGCACAGGATAAGGATGATGGGTTGGTTCATGGTATTGTTAGATAAAGAATCAGGCACTTGGCTCACTGCGGAAAAGTCGGCCTTTGAGCCAGAACGAGACGTGAACGAGTCCGATCAAGGCTGGCACCTCGACCAAGGGGCCAACGACTGCGGCAAAGGCCACGCCGGATTCAATCCCGAAAACTGCAATGGCGACCGCGATCGCCAGCTCAAAATTATTGCCCGAAGAAGTGAAGGCGATGCTGGTCGAGCGTGGGTAATCAGCGCCCAACTTGGCTGCCATCAGAAAGCTGACCAAAAACATCACCACAAAATAGATGAGCAACGGAATGGCGATGCGAAGCACATCCAGCGGCAGGTTTACGATGGCATCACCCTTGTAAGTGAACATCACAACGATGGTGAATAGCAGTGCGGCAAGAGTCAGAGGTGAGATCTTAGGGATAAAGGTCTGTTCATACCAATCGAGCCCCTTGGCTCGGACGAGAATCACCCGACTCAATATCCCTGCGGCGAACGGGATGCCGAGATAGATCAGCACGCTCTGAAAAATATCGCTCATCGCGACATCCACCACCACCCCCTCGAGGCCGACGTATTGCGGTAGCACGGTTACGAAAAGCCACGCGTAGGCACTGTAGAATAGGATCTGGGCGATGCTGTTGAGAGCTACCAAGCCCGCCGCGTATTCGCTGCTGCCCTTGGCTAAATCATTCCACACCAGCACCATCGCGATGCATCGCGCAAGGCCGACCAAGATCAGGCCTACCATGTATTCTGGTTGGTCGCGCAGGAGCAGCACTGCCAAAGTCCACATCAGAATCGGGCCAATCACCCAGTTCTGGAAAAGTGATAGACTCAGAATACGCGTATTTGAGAACACCTTCGGGAGTTCGCTGTAGCGCACTTTGGCTAGCGGGGGATACATCATGATGATGAGCCCTAGCGCCAGCGGCAAATTCGTCGTGCCGAGGGTCATCGGTGCGAAGAAAGCAGCGGGATCAGCAATCACCAAGCTCCCGAGGGCGATGCCAATGAGCATTGCTACAAAAATCCAGACCGTCAGATAGCGGTCCAGGAACGACATGTTTTTTGATATGGCACTCATCGGATTTAACAGCAACTAGGTCCGCTACAGCGATCGTTAGAAGAGGGTGATCCCGCTCTAGTTGGAAGAGGGGGTAAGCTAAATGAGGGGAGTCCGCACAGTTCCGGAGCTAGGCATTCGGTGTGTTTGGGGGCGAGCCGAAGCAGAACGGATTCATCTGAGACCTCAGCCCCTTCAATCGTGTATTGGGAAATAACGGTCGTTTCATATTCAATCTCAACCGGAATCGATTCATCGGGGAGGTAGGGTTTGGCTAGCTCGAGGATCGAGGCCATTTTTCCCGTCTCGATGCGATGATCGTAGTCTTCGCCAACCCAGACCTGGAGCTGACAGGTCTCAAGCTTGCGCAAGGTGCCACCGCAATCGAGAAAGGTCTTCTGCACGTGACCGACTTCTGTCACGTGAAACGATAAGGGCACGTCTGAGCCATCGGGAAGGGCGATCCGGAAAAGGCTCTTGGAATGCTCGGA
>CAXIBU010000152.1:0-7577 GCA_964021555.1 uncultured Verrucomicrobiales bacterium
ATCAAACTCCGAACAGTTTGAGTTTATCGAAGTCTCTGCCGAGGACGGGTTTGGAGGGGGATTTTAGGAAGTCCTCGAGGACGGTGGCGTAGACGCTGCGGAAGTCGGTGGTGAACTTGAGGTCGCCGCGGTAGAGGTCGGTGAGGCTGGGGTGTTCGCCGTAGATGCCGGCTGTGACGGGCTTGCCCATGACGAAGAGGGGGGCGGCGGCGCCGTGGTCGGTTCCTTTGTTTTGGTTCTCTTTCACTCGGCGGCCGAATTCGGAGAAGGTCATGACGGTGACGCGGTCGTCGTTGCCCTGCTTGCGCAGGTCGGTGACAAAGCTCTTGAGGGCGCTGTCGAGTTGGGTCATGAGGCGGTCGTGCGAGGGGGCTTGGTTATTGTGGGTATCGAAGCCGCCGTGGCTGACGTAGTAGATGCGCGTGGGCATGCCGCCGGCAATCATGCTGGAGACGAGGCTCAAGCTACGGGCAAGAGGGAAGCCCTCATAGGGCACGCTTGACTTGTATTTGGAGGCGACGCGGAGGATTTCCTTGGAGGAAACGCGGGCATCGAGGGCGACACGCTCGAGGAACTCGAGGTTGCTCTCACCGGCCCGTCCGCCGACCATTCCACCATCGACCTCAGTGATCGATGCGCCAGACATCGGGGTTTCCGGTGAATTGATTTCGGCGAAGAGACGTTCGGCCTCGGCCTGTTCACCACCGCCGTGGAGCCAGCGGTAGAGCTCGGGGGCATCCAGCGACACGCCGGGGAGCTTCTTGGCTCCGAAGGACTGAGGTTGGTTCTTGCGCAGCGCGATGCCGACGGTTGGGTCTTCGCCAGCACAGGCGGCATCGAAATAGCGTCCGATCCAGCCGGTATCGGAGACTCCATTGGAATCCGTAGCGGTTTCCCAGATCTCGGTTGAGCGGAAGTGGGAGCGGTTGGGGTTCGGGTAACCGACGCCCTGCACGATGCCAAGTTGCCCTTCGTCGTAGAGGCTGCTGACGAATTTCAGGTTGCTGTTGAGCGAGAGATCTTCGGTGATCTTGTTGAGTCCTGCGCCCTTGCGGGCCAAAGTCGGGCGGTTCTTGTAGTATTCGTCGTTGTTGTGGGGAATGACGGTATTGAGTCCGTCATTGCCGCCGCCGAGCTGAACGATGACGAGGATTTCGCCGTCCTTGCCGGTATTGGCCTGAGTGGCCTTATCTCGAATGGCATCGCCCTCAGCGGCGAAGGTGTTTGAGATAAAACCTGGGACGCTGGCAGCGGTGGCGGCGCCGATGATGGTGTGGCGAAGAAATTCGCGGCGGGTAGAGAGCATGGTTTTAACTAGTTAGTGGTTATTAGTTAATGAGTGACTATTCGGTGATTTTTGGGTCGCTGGGGCGATCGCTCAGATGGGAGGGGTCAGCAGAGCTGATATTGAGGGGTGGACATCATGAGGTGGACGAGCTCGGCGACGTCGTTGTCGTCCATGACGCGTTCATCGGTGGTCTTGGTCTTGGCGTAGTCGAGGAAACGGCTGAGAAGCTCGGAGGGCATCTTGTCTTGGAAGAGTCTGAAGCCCAGGTTCTTGACCAAGGCAACGGGGTCCTTGCGCAACTTGGTTGGAGCAATTTCCGCGTAGTTGGGGCCCTCGTAGCTGCGGGCGACGTTTCTCATGAACCGGTCGACCCGTGGTCTTTTTCCTCTCATTCCCTTCATGTTGTCGGCGGCGGTGGTGCTGCCCTTGGTGATCAGCCCGGCGAAATTGTAGCGGCTGAGGAGGGTATTGGTATTGATCCAGGCGCGGCCCTCGTTCCATCCTGCGACGTTTGGCGGCAGGAAGGGCACTTGCCCGAGCTTGGTGAGAGCTTGAAGCAACAAGGGTGTCGGCAGCAGCTCGACCTCGAGCTGTTTGGTCATTTGGCAGATGAAGTCGATGGGGCTCTTGATCTGATTGCGGCGGCGTTCCGGGGCGTAGAATGCCTTTGACATTAAGAGCTCTTCCATCGCTGGTGCGACATCGTAGTCGTGCTTGAGCAAGCTCTCGGCCATGGAGTTGATGCCCTTGGGATAGGGCTTGTCATCGGCGAACCAGAGCCAGAGCTTCTCTGCGAGGTAGTGTGCTGGACGCTCCTTGGTGAAGACGATGCGGATGATGTCCGGACCGGCAAAATTCCCGGTCTCACCGAGGAAGGTCTTCTGACCATTGTCGTGGTTCCTTGAGACGGCAGTGATGGTGCTGGTGAGACGGTTGAGCCGATAACCCGTGAAGGCACGGGCGGCCTCCTTGATGTCGGCCTCGGTGTAGTGTCCTTCGCCGAGGGTGAAGAGCTCAAGCAGTTCGCGGCCGAAGTTCTCGTTCGGATTCTCCTTGGAAGAATTCGACATGTCTAGGTAGAGCATCATTGCCGGATCACTGGCGACCTTGGCGGTCAGGTCGCGGAAGTTGCCGAGCGCATTTTCCCGGAATAGCATGTTCTGATCGAACATCTGACCCGGTGCCTTCACTTTCTGAATGCTGGTGGCGAAGTGGTCGTGCCAGAAAAGCGTCATTTTCTCGCGCAGGGGCGCCTTGCCATTGACCATGCGGCTGACCCACCAGCCCATGGCGGAGAGCTGGTCCTTGCGCCGGTCACGATTCGCCATTTTCCGCAGTTCTTGGCGCTTGGCGATGGCTTCCTTGGAGGAATCGCCCTGGGTCATCATGTTGGCCTGCCGATACATCTGGGCCCTTTCCTTGGCCTGCTCGATGAGGTTCTCGGGTTTCGTCCATGCCGGAGGGGCGGGGACGTCCTTTTCGATCGGGATGGGGGAGAGCAGCGCCCTGACCGCAGCGTGCCGGCCCATTCGGTGAACTTGCTTGAGCTCCGTCGGGCTGGTGCCAAAGGCGGCACGGTTCATCAGGTGGGCTGCTTCGGCGAGGGTCCAGGAATTTTCAGCAGGTTCGAGCATGATCGTAAGAGATTAATATGAATGGAACAATGAGCAGAGTCAGAAGTTGCAAAAATAGTTATCTTGTGTGGGAATGCCCTGACTTATGAGCGAAACGTCTCTTTCACGCACTCCCGAATTGCTTTCCCCAGCCGGCAATTGGGACTGCGCGCGCGCTGCCGTAGCGAATGGTGCTGATGCGATCTTTTTCGGCCTGCCTGCCTTCAATGCCCGCTTGCGGGCGGACAACTTTACCGAGGCCGATTTGCCTGAGTTGATGGACTTTCTTCATGCGCACGGGGTCAAGGGCTTCGTGACGATGAATACGCTCATCTTTACCCGCGAAATGGGGGCGGCAGAGCGCCAGCTGCGACTTTTACGTGAGAGCGGGGTGGATGCGATCATCGTGCAGGACCTGGGGCTGGCACGCTTGTGCCGGATGGTAGCGCCCGAGATTGAGATCCACGCCTCCACTCAGATGACAATCACCTCACCGGAGGGCCTTGGATTTATCGATGGCCTGTTCCAGCTCGAGCGAGCGGTTCTGGCGAGGGAGCTGAGCTTGCGCGAAATTCAGCGTTTCAAGCCGCTGGAATCGGTGCCCTTGGAGGTCTTCGTTCATGGGGCTCTGTGTGTGGCCTATTCGGGCCAGTGCCTGACCAGTGAGTCGCTGGGACAGCGCTCGGCGAACCGAGGGGAGTGCGCCCAGGCCTGCCGCATGCCCTACGAACTCGTGGTCGATGGCAAGACCATGGACATGGGGGACAAACGCTACCTCCTCAGCCCGCAGGACCTCGCCGCGGTCGATGTGATCCCCGACCTGGTCAAGGCTGGTGTGGTCAGTTACAAGATTGAAGGGCGGCTGAAGAGCCCCGAATATGTGGCGGCGGTGACCCGCGTGTATCGCAAGGCAATCGATGCGGCGCTTGAGGGCGTCGAGGTCTCCGAGCGAGTGACCGAGCGCGATCGCTATGCGCTGGAGATGACCTTTTCCCGTGGACTCACGACGGGCTGGCTCGAAGGGACGAATCATCCGAAACTGACCCATGGCCGCTTTGGCAAAAAGCGTGGGGCCCGGCTCGGCCGGATCGTTGAGCTTGGCAATGATTGGGTGCGCATCGACCAAATTCACCCACTGCCGGTTCAGGCGGGTGACGGTGTGGTGTTCGATGCCGGTGAGGACCGCAACGAAGAGCAGGGTGGGCGAATTTGGAAAGTCGAGGGGGATCGTTTCAAGTTCCACTACAAGCACAGCGGTGTCGATTTCCGACGGATCAAAGTCGGCCAAGAGATTTGGAAAACCGACGATCCCCAGCTCAATGCCGAGGTTCGCAAGCTTTGGAAAAATGCCAAATTGGAGCCCCAGCGCGACGGGCTGAAGCTTAAGGTCGAAGGTTCGCTTGGCGAAGAGCTGGTCCTGACTGATCTGAGCAGCGGGCTGCAGGTGCGCTCGGAGGTGAAGTTGGAGCAGGCCGAGAACCGACCGCTGAACCAAGAGGTGCTTGAGAAGCAGCTCGGGCGCTTGGGCGGAACGGCGTATGAGCTGGCTAGTGTCGAGCTTGATCTGAAAGGCGATCTGATCCTGCCGGTGAGCGCGCTGAACCGACTGCGACGGGCACTGGTCGCTGCGCTAGATGCGCGGCCTGAAGAGGAATCGTCGCGTCAGCAAGCGGTCGAGGCGACCTTTGTCGACCTGATGCCGAAAGTTCAGCCTGCCGAGCGTGGCCAGGGAGCGGCGAATTTGAGCGTTTTGTGTCGGGACCTTGAGCAGATCGAGGCCGCTTGTGCGGCGGGTGTCGGGCGCGTTTACGCTGACTTTGAAGACATCCGGCGCGGGGCCGATGCGGTGCGCGCGGTCCGGGAATCCGGCGCGGCGACGGAGATTTTCTTGGCGACGCCGAGGATCCAAAAGGCGGGGGAGTCCGGTTACTTCAAGGTGCTGGAGCGCGCCGAGCCGGATGGAATTCTGGTTCGTAACTTGGGGGCGATTGGATTCTTTGCGGACTCCGAACAGCTGCGCTTGGTCGGTGACTTTTCCTTGAACGTCGCCAATCCGATCACTGCCTCGCTACTGATGGCGGCGACGAATTTCGAGCACCTGACGGTTTCTTATGATCTTAACTCGGGTCAGGTCGAGGACTTGCTACGTGGTTGCCCGGAAGGGTGGTTCGAGGTCACGCTGCACCAGCACATGCCGATGTTTCATATGGAGCACTGCGTTTTCTGCACCTTCTTGAGCGAGGGAACGAGCTACAAGGACTGCGGGCGCCCCTGTGAGGAGCACCAGGTGCAGCTGCGAGACAGAGTCGGGCAATTGCACACGCTGCAGGCGGATGTCGGCTGTCGGAATACGCTGTTCAATGGCCGTGCGCAGACTGGTGCGCGCTTTTACAAGGGCTTCCGTGCGGCGGGGGCGGAGCGGTTCCGGATCGAGCTGGTCAATGAGACCGGAGCTGAGACCACCCGCGTGATCGAGGCCTACCAGGCGCTGCTCAGCGGAAGTTCAGGTGGAGAAGATCTCTGGACAGAGCTCGGTGCGATGGAGAAACTCGGGGTAACCGAAGGAACCCTTCTGAAGTCATGAACGGAAAAATTGCTCTTCAATCCCTGCGCGCGCTGTTGCTGAGTTGCCTGGCATTTTCATTCAGCGCCTGTGGGCTGTTTAAGAAAAAGGCCGAGCCCATCGAGATCGAGCGCAGCAACATTGGCACGATCGATTCCGTGCACGGTAGCGACTTTGTCCTGGTGAGATTGAATGGCACGCTCAAGCCACCCGGAGGGGCGACGCTCATTTCCGAGGGGCAGGAGGGATCTGCAAATCTGCAGCTCACGGGAGAGAAGGTCGGTCCCTTTGTCGCCGCGGATATCCGCTCGGGCACGCCTCTGAAAAATGATCCGGTATTTCTCTACCTCAATTTCAGCAAGGATGAGGAAGAGACCGAGGAGGGCGGGCTCACTTACCCGGGGGATGAGACTTCAGAGAATCAAGAAGCTGCGGGTAGCCATGCAGAAAGCGCGCTTCCCAAGCGCAGTAATGCTCCGTGAGGTCGAGAATGCCGAATTTCAGCGGCCCGCTGCGCTTGGAGCGGTAGCTCATGCCGTTGAAGGTGCGCCGCATGCCATGGAGAGTCGCGTAGTGCTCTAGCCAGCGCTCCTGACAGAGGGAATCGACAATCGTGGGCAGACGTCCGAAGTGCCATTCGGGGCGGCTTTTGAGTTCGCGGTAAAAGCGTCGAGTAAAAGTCTCCAGTCCCACGGCGGAAAATTCGGTCCAGTGCTTGGCCAGGAAATGGTCCCAGATCAGATCGGAGATCACACCCGCCCAGCGCGCGCGTGAAGGATGCACCAGCGACCGGCATCGGCTGAGCACGGGGTGTCGATCCACCAGGTGGTCGACCAAGCGGTGGTAGCGCATGCCGGATTGCAGGGGCTCGGGAAAGCTCTCGATCCGACCCTTGCCGAAGTCGCCCAAGAAATTCGCCACCTGAAAGGCAGGGTCGGGCCCGGCGAGGTGCAGGTGGGCGAGGAAGTTCATGCCCCACCAAAGCCGAATTTCTCGAGGGTCGGAAGCAGAAAGAGGCAAGAGACGCACAGCTTTTGTTAGAAAATGCTCAAGCTTTGAGGTCGGCAGGGGGCGCCACTCGTGGCATGATCGCTGAAACCATGAAATCTTACCCAAGGCTACTGCCCCTGATTTTCGGAGGAATGACCTCGCTGATGCTATCCGCGTGTTCGGATCCCTGGGAGGAAGAGATCTCAGATGAAGATGCCAGTGCTCGAATGGAGCTCAGGTCGGAAATTCGACAAGCTCGCAAGCGCGGAGCCAAAGTCTTCACCGAGCACTGCGCGGGGTGTCACGGGTCCGACGGAGAGGGCGGAGCCCAGTATCCGCCACTAGCGGATTCCCATTTCATTTTGGACGATCCTCAACGGGTCGCGCTGATCATTCATAAGGGCATTTTTGGTCCCATCACCGTCGGGGGCAAGACCTACGGCGACGAGCGCATGCCTGGCTGGGAAGACACCCTCACCGCCGAGACCACTGCTGACTTGCTGACCTACCTGCGCGTCGCCTGGGGGAATTCGGACAAGCTGGAGCTGGAAGATCAGCTCATTTCAATCGAGCAAACGGAGGCTTGGATGAACGAAGCAAAGGACCTCAAAGGCCCCTTGCCAGCGGCACAGGTCGAATCCAAAGATTGGAAAAGCCTTTTGGAAAAAGACTAGAGCTGCCCTAGTGCCAGCGGTGATGTTCCTCAAGCGCTGCGGTAGGTCAGAGAAAATCCAAGCGCTGCGAGGAGGATGCCGCCGACGACGGATGCAAGAATATTGGCCAGTGCGGCCCAAGGTAGCCCGTCGCGGATGAGGTCAAAATTCTCGAGTGAAAAGCTCGAAAAAGTCGTGAATCCGCCCAGAAACCCGACGATCAAGAATGGCTGCAACAAGCTGGCACTGCTCTCGCGGCTGAAGAATCCGGCCAGCAGCCCGATGAGCAAACTGCCAAGCAGGTTGACGCTTAGAATCGCAAACGGAATGCGCATGATCGTGCCATTCGACAGAACCAGATTGACCAAAAGGTAGCGCGCCAGAGCGCCAAGACCACCTCCTAGAAACACACAGAGCATCACTTGCATGAGCAGGGTCTAGGCTAAACCAAGCTCCTCATCAAGCTTGGG
>CAXIBU010000153.1:0-7506 GCA_964021555.1 uncultured Verrucomicrobiales bacterium
CCAGCAAAAGTTTTCAGGCTATCGCCTTCTTGCTCGGTAGCGACCTCAGTCAAATCCGCGACCCACTTGAGGCGCTCTTCCTCAGGAGCAATAGAATAGCGTAATACCGATGTGACCCGCTTAAGGCGCTCTTTCTTATCGATATCCGGATAGGCTTTGACGCTAAGGTCGTAGACCATCGGGACTGCCATCGAGGCATTCATGTGTGGTCTTAAAAGGCGCGCGGCCATTGCCTTAAGGTCAATCTCGTCATTTGCATCGATGGCATCACAAGCCAGATCGAACAGTAGCCGGTGCATGTCATCGGGACGGCCCTCTCCGGTAAACCCCGTAACGCCTAACTGGTCGATCACAGTATCACGTATGACTTTTGCGAACTTGCCCTGGTTTGCCTTGATGCTGCCATCGATCAGCTCTTTGAGTAGCTCACCTTTCCCCTGTTCCAAGAGATAGAACATGACAATGGAAGCTTGGCGATCCAATGAGAAGTTCTCCCTTGGCGAAAGCAGGTTCACCGACGAATACCACTCACGAATCCCTTCATCAGACGTATCATTAAGGCCGATCTGTCGGAAAACTTTGTCCAACTCCATCCGAAACTCAAAATAGCGCACCGTGGTCTGGTCGACAAAGGACTCACCAAATAACTGCCGCGCCTTTTCCATCTCGCCGATGGCGGCCAGGTCGAACATGAGCTGGTGGTTCTGTAGGCTGCCCCGCTCCTTTTTTTCTGAATCAAGTATTTCCTGCGCTTCAGCCAGTAGTTTGACCCGCCACTGTTCAGCCAATTCGGCGTCACCTTCTTGCTCGGCAAGGAAGAACTGGGCGATCTCTCGCGTGCTTGGCCGTAGATTGGGGCTTGAGCTAGCGAATTTCAGCAGAGGGATGGCATCACCTTGGGCAATGGCGATGTTGCGAACCTGAGCACTGAGCCCGAATTTTTCCGCCAGTTTACGGGCCTTATCGAATTCGCCCTTTTGAATGAGGTAGGTCAGTTCGATCTCAGTCGAAGCATCCTTGGGAAGCGCCTGTCCTTTCTCTACCAAGTAGGCCCCGTAATGGCGCTTGGCCGCAGGGAAAGTCGCCCCATTCTCGAGAAAATACTCAGCGCGTCCGAAGTCCTCCTCCAAAATCGCGTCTCGGACCAAATTCTGGATCGCAGGTAGGGCCAAGTCGGATAGTTGAGCGACAATTTCTGGGGATTCAGCTGAGGCGATCGTGAACAAGCCAAACACCGGCTGCCAGGCGGACTCCGCAAGGAGTGCCTTCAGAATCTGTCGGCGCCGATTAAGATCCGCATCACTGAACTGATCCACAAGTTCTCGAATCTTCTCAGGGCTCTCTTCGCTGACCCCCGTAAGAAGACGCGTTTCCAAAAATCTCGCCCGCCACTGAACCTCTGGATCACCGCTATTCTTAAGGGGCTTTAGATACGGCAAGATATCGTCGCCAATCTCAGCCAGCTCGCGCATGGTCTTCTCTCTTTCAGGAAAGGAATCACTGGAGAGCTTCCTTAGCTTTTCCTTGAGCTCAGGACGTTCCACTGGAGCCCCGGGGGCTGAGCTGGCCAGGAAAGATAGAGTCGTAAGTGAGACGACGGTGAGGGTTCTACGCCATTGATGGATCATGATCGGGAAAAGCTTAGTCAGCGATGGGCTAGAGATCAACCCTCTCCTTGGTGGTGAGGCTTAACTGGTGCGGACGGCGATGACTTAGGGTTTAAATTGAGGACCTCGTCAATCCAGCGGGCATAGCCCGAACTGGCATGGGTGACTGGAGTGACAAGAAATTCTGGAGTTTCGTATGGATGGAGCGTCATCAATAGCTCTTCCAGTTCTGAAATCTTGCACTGATGAGATTTGATAAGCATCAAGACTTCGCTCTCCTCTTGGACTTCACCCTCCCACTGGTATATCGAAGCGACGATGGGCAGGATGGAAACGCAGGCCGCGAGTTGCCTTTTGACCAGTTCCCTGCCAATCTCCTTTGCCTTGGCTTCGTCGGGACAACTGCAATGGATGAGATAGATCGACATTTGACTTCACCCATAGCCGAAGATTGAGGCCATTTCCAGACCCCACCTATGAAATCCGGATTTCTTGAAAAACTCATCCAGCGAATCGACCGCCTGAACAGCAACGAGGTGCAGCGCCTGGTCATGGGCTTGGTCAAAGAGAAAGGCTTCCTCGAGAACGTCTTCGAGGCCCTGCAAGAGGGCGTGATGATCTTGACTCCTGATGGCTCGGTCAGTTTCGTCAACCGCGCAGCCTGCGAATTTTTTGGGATCGAGGCCGAGCGCTTGGTCGGAAATCCGCTGAAGCAAATTCTACGCGGCTTCGAATGGGACCAACTGGCCAACCCCAGGACCGCCGTCAGCCGGGATCTTGAGGTGTTTTACCCAGAACACCGTTTCCTCAACTTCTACCTCGCCCCGATTCATCGTGAGGAAGAGAGCGGAGACGAACAAGAAGAGGATTACCTCCCCGGCTTCGTGATGTTAATCCGTGATGAGACGCAAAGTCGGCAGCAGAGCGAAGAACAGCGCGAGAGCGAGCAACTCAACGTGTTGACCTTACTGGCAGCTGGCGTGGCCCATGAAATCGGTAATCCGCTGAATTCACTGGGCATCCACCTGCAACTGATGAAGCGCCGAATGCGAAAGATGGAAGGTGGAGCTCCCAGCGAATTGCTCAATCACTTGGAAACCGCAGAAAATGAGATCGAACGGCTCGACACCATTCTCAAGCAGTTCCTCAATGCGATCCGACCGACAAAACCCGACCGTAAGGCCTGCCAATTCAATGATCTGATTCAGGACACCTTGGCGGTGCTGGAGCCAACCCTCGCCGACCGTTCCGTAACCGTCGAGCTAGCGCTGGAGAGCAATCTCCCCTCCTACCAGGCGGATGCCGATCAGTTCAAACAGGTCTTTTTCAACTTGATCAAAAATGGCTACGAGGCGCTTAGCGGCGAGGACGGAACACTCATTCTCGGGACCCGTAGCACTGAGACCGAGATCTTGATCGACATCGTTGACAATGGATCCGGCATTTCACCCGAAGTGATGGGATCGCTATTCGAGCCCTATTCGAGCCAGAAACAGTCCGGCACCGGACTCGGGCTGCTTATCGTTCGCCGCATCGTGCGCGAACACGGGGGCGAGATCGAAGTCCGATCCGAGCTTGGAGAAGGCACACGAATCACCCTGCACTTCCCTCGCTTGGAGCGCAAAGTCCGCTTGCTGGCCCTCGACCCCGAGACCAGCGAAGACATCATCGATCTCGAGCGAAATTCGTAAGCTTCAACAAGCTTGAGTGGGCCCTATTCGGTTGCTGCTGACGGCATGATCCAGCCGTCTGCATCGAGCACGAAACCTTCTGGAAGCGTGACTTTTCGCCCGTGAGGCATGGCCAATCCCTTACCATCACTGGCTACACCCGGTAGGATTTGTCCCAGGCTTCCCTCAAGCTGCCCCGGTTGAGCGGCTGCGCCTTTGACAGGGTATTCGGCCAGGTTCCGCTCGGCCGCGTAAATCCAGCCGCTGCGATTAACCGTGAGGGCCAACAGCGGTCGCGTCGGCGGGGTATTTCGGCAGATTTGATAAGCCGTCACGCCTGACGGTGCATCGACTTCAGAAAGGCAAACCCATTGGGTAGTCCCGCTTGTCGCTAGCTCAGTGGAATCGCACAGCACGATGCCCGCCTTGGCTACCAAGGGAAAAGTCACCGCCATCACCCTTGACCAGTCGTCACCCACTTCGAGGGCGTAATCGGTCTCACGAATGAGCCCATTGATCCGCATGAGCTGTAGCGCATTGGTCATGGCCATGGTGGCCAGATCTTCGTCGTCCATCAGCTCCTGCCACGTAGCCAGCCAGCGCTTGAGCTTGGGATCGGAGACTTCGCCGCGCTTCTTGGCCAAGCGACGCAATTCATCTCCCGAGTAGGCCTTTCCAGCACAGCTTAGGAAGACCTTGCGCGACTTCAACTTGGATTCGAGCCGGGATCGAGAGTCATCCTTAGCGCTTTTCTGAATGACCTCCAATGAGAGCTTTTCGAAGCTCCGTCTCAGCTCGAGTGGACCGAAGCCTTTGGCCTCTTGAGGCTCGCCGAAGATCACCGGGATGCCGAACTTGAGGGCATTGGGCCGCTTTTTGAGGAAACTCCCGCGCTCGAAGGAGAAAATACTGCCCCACACGCCATCCATGTAGACCGGGATCACGGGGCATTTCGCCTGTCTGGCAATTAATCGGTAGCCCTGCTGCAGCTCATTGATGCAGCCCGTGCGGGTTAACTGTCCTTCGGGAAAGATGCAGATCACATCACCATTCTGCATCGCCTCGGCAGCGGTTCGGATTGCCTCTTTGGCCTTGGTCGTGGAAATGGGAACCACGTCGAAAAGCTCTAGGAACCAGCGCATCCAAGCCACTTTAACGTATTCTTCCGCGATCACGAAACGCACCGGACGCTCCGAGGCCATCGAGAGGAAAAAGGCATCGGCGTAGCTGACATGATTCGAAACCAGCAAGACCCCACCCTCCTTGGGCATGCGCTCGGCGTGCACTGGCTTGACCCGATAGATCAGTCGCAGAACCGAGGCGACCACAAATCGGACAAAGGCCTGTGGGATCAATCGAAGCGCCATAAAGGTGGCGAATACGGCGGTCACCGCAACGAAACCGAACTGCCACGACGGAGAAAAGAACAGGGCCAGAACACCCTGCAACACCACCGCCAGCATGCCACCCAGGCAGTCTTGCAAATTCACCCCTGCCAAAACGTTGCCACGCTGATCGGGATCGCACTTGTCCTGGAGCAGCGCATTTAAGGGGACCAAATAACAGGAGGCCCCCATTCCAGAAATCACTAACCATAAATAGAGCATGTTGCTCGCCGTCGGAGTGAACGCCGCCAACAGCGAGCCAAGGATCATCAAGAGCCCGCCCACAGGAACCAAGCCTAGCTCGATGCGTCGCTTGCAGACAATCGAAGCCACGATTCCCCCAACAACCACCCCGCCCGAGGAGGCGCTCATCAGGTATGCCAGGATGGTTGCCTCGGTATCCGAGCCGGTCGCCTCCTTGGCAATTTGCATGAAGAGCAGCAGGAGAAAGCCACCATAGGTCCAAAAGTAGCAAATTCCCAAGCTACATAGGCGCAGCACTCGGTTCGACCATAGCTCCTTGAGCTGATGAAAATGCTCGACCCAGATCCCCGCGCTGAAGGGTCGCTTCGAGCGCGCATGGGTCGGGCGCATGCCAAAGGCCATCGCCACGGCGGGGATCGATGCCAGGCCGACAACGAGCAGCGGAAATTCGCCCGCCGCCCAGCCATCGTTGTGCTTTTCCATCTGCGCGCCATACCAGAAAGAAGTGGCGATCTGCCCCGCGAGAATCGCGAGAACCGATCCCATTTCCAGGAGTCCAGATGCTAGTCCGAGCTTACTGCCACCGACCAATTCCTTCACCACGCCCTTTTTCGCCGGACTCAGCACCGTCGATTGAACGGCCAAAATGAAGAACCCTCCAACCGCCCACCAGAGCTGCTGCTGCTTTACTGAAAACAGAATCCAGCCCAGCACGCCAACCTGAAGAAGCGCCATCGCCCGCACGATACCGACTTTGGAGATCCGATCCGCAAGCCAGCCCACCACCGGCGATAACACGATGTAAGGGAGCACAATGAGCCCTGACAGGACCAAGTGCATGTTCCCACCAGTCTCGTCCCCCGCCTCCTTCGCGAGAAAAAAGGCTAGCGGGATCAGCACGAACTGAGCGGCCTTGTCGTTAAAGGCATTCTGCGTCTGAAAAATCAGCAGCAGGATGTAGGAACGCCAGTCGGCCTTCCGGTGGTCATCGGACTCAACCGACGTGAGATTGGAATCAGACAAGGGTCAGGGAGCTGATTTAAAATTCCACTTCATTGCCGAGCACCGCAATATCGATATCACCGTCATGAACCTCGCGCAGCGCATCTTGCAGCGCCTCCGCATGATCAGGCTCACCATGAACTAGCCAGGTCTTGGCCTTCTTACCGGTCATCTCAGTGAAATAATCGACGAGCTCCGAGTGGTCGGCGTGCCCTGAAAAGGAGTCCAGGACTTCCACCTGAGCTCTGAGCTTCTGCGGGTAGCCGTAAATGTTCACTTGCTCAAACCCCTCGCGAATTTTCCACCCCAGTGTGTTGCGCGCGCAATACCCGACGAAGAGGATCGTCGTGGCAGGATCCTCGATTTCGTTGCGCAGGTGATGCTTGATCCGTCCCGCCTCGCACATACCAGATGAGGCGATGATGATCGCCTGCTGATCACTCGCATTCAGCGCCTTGGAGCCCTTGACCGATCGGATTAGGGTCAAATTCTCAAATCCAAAGGGATCCGCCTTTTCAAACAAAAAGTCGTAGACCTCCTGATTGAAACACTCCGGGTGCAATCGGAAGATCTCCGTCGCGCCAACCGCCAGTGGGCTGTCAACGTAGACGGGAAGTTCCGGGATGCGCTTGGCGTCGAATAGCTGGTGCAGCACGTAAAGAATTTGCTGGGTCCGCTCGACCGCAAAGGCGGGGATCAAGATCTTACCGCCGCGCTTAATCGCCCGATCCAACACTTCGGCCAGCCGCTCATCCGAGCCAGCACCAAGATTGTGTTCGCGGCCACCATAGGTGCTCTCCATGATCAGGTAATCGACGTCCTGAGGGATCACCGGATCACGCAGAAGGTCATTTTCGCCACGCCCGACGTCACCAGAGAACAGCAGGCGCTTGGTCTTGCCATCCGATTCGTCTTCGATATCGAGCTGAACCTGGGCTGATCCCAGAATGTGCCCTGCATCGAGGAAAGTCAGTGTCACCCCTTTGCCGATCAGGAGCTTGCGTTCGTAGCCCGCATTGACGAATAATCGCAGGCACCGCTCCGCATCGCGCTCGGTGTAAAGTGGCTGCACCGGAGGAAGCCCTTCCTTCTTGCGCTTCTTGCTCAACCACTTGGCATCGTGCTCCTGGATCCGTGCCGAATCCGCCAGCATGATCTGGCACAGGTCACGCGTCGCAAAAGTCGAGTAAATCGTTCCCTCGAATCCTTTGGAAACCAAATTTGGCAAGTTCCCACTGTGATCGATGTGAGCGTGTGAAAGCACCACGGTATCGATCGATGCGGGATTAAAATGCGGAAAACAGCAGTTCACCTCATACTCGTCCTTACTGCGCCCCTGATAGAGGCCACAGTCGAGTAGGATTCGTTGTCCGTTGACTTCCAGCAAGTGCTGAGAGCCCGTGGTGGTGCCGGCTGCGCCGCAAAATTTCAATTTCATACAGTTCGATATGGGATTCCCCTATCTCTACCGCATCTCAAGCCCCTTGGCGACAGGAGAAATCATCGCTTTCCCTATGTCTTGAAGCTCAACCGCTAAATTTGCGAAAATAGCGAAAGCCATGATCGACGATGGCAGAATCCCAGCACTTCCAACGTAGCGGCGCGTTTCAAGCGCCGTGGCTCGGGCGTCTCGCACGA
>CAXIBU010000154.1:0-7501 GCA_964021555.1 uncultured Verrucomicrobiales bacterium
GAAGCGATTTTCGTCCCTGGCTACGTGACCGACTTTGTGCGCTGCGGCACTTGGCGCTGGGTTCGCTGGCCCGACACCAAGCTGATGCCGTTTTCGCCACCTATCGTTTACGAACCACTCGATAACTACGCCTTCTGGATCGATCAGGAAATGAAGCAGGATACTCTAAAAGCCATGCGCGAAGGCCGGACCTTCCCCGAGGTGCAAATGAGTATCGATCACTTCCGTGATTGGCAGCAGCCCATTACCACGCCCCTGCCTGTGCCCGAAGCGGTGCCTACAGCCTCCGATGCTTCCCCGAGCCAGTCTGACTCATCGGCCACCCCCGCCTCTGCCCAGCCTCAGCCCTGAATTTCACGTGAGCGATAACCTTCTCGAAATCAAAAATCTCGTCACCGCCTTCGATACCGAAAGCGGGCAGCTGCGTGCCGTGGACGGCGTCTCATTCAACGTCCCCAAAGGAAAGACCGTCGGTATCGTCGGTGAGTCCGGGTGCGGAAAGTCGGTGACTGCCATGTCCCTCGTTCAGCTCCTACCTAAACCCATGGGGCACGTGCTCGAAGGCGAAGTCCTCTTTAAAGGTGAAGACCTCTGCTCAGCCAGTAGCGAGCGCATGCACCAAGTGCGCGGTGGCGAAATTGGGATCATCTTCCAAGAGCCCATGACCGCGCTCAACCCAGTCCACCGAATCGGAAGACAGATCAGCGAGTCCCTCATCCTGCATAAAGGCATGAGCAAACGCGATGCCCTTCAGGAGTCCGTCGATCTGCTCAAGCGGGTCGGCATCCCCGCCCCGGAAAAGCGCGTTTTGGAATACCCTCACCAACTCTCCGGCGGCATGCGCCAGCGCGTGGTCATCGCCATCGCTCTCGCGTGCGGACCCGACCTAGTCATTGCAGATGAACCCACTACGGCCCTCGATGTCACGGTTCAAGCCCAGATTCTGGAGCTTATGGACGATCTTCAAGAGGAAATGGGGATGTCGACCATCATGATCACCCACGACCTTGGCGTGATTGCAGGAGCCTGCGACGAGGTCGTCGTAATGTATGCAGGCCGCGTGGTTGAGCGAGCCCCCGTTCGTGAACTCTTTGAGAACCCCAAGCACGCCTATACCCAAGGCCTCCTTGACTCTATCCCACGTCTCGAAACCCCACGTAAATCAAAACTCCAGACCATCCCTGGTTCTGTCGCCTCCATCCAGAATTTCGTCAAAGGCTGCCGTTTCTGCCAGCGCATGGAAGTGCCCGTCGAAGAATTGACGGTCAAACCAGAATTGGTCGAAGTTTCGCCGAACCACTTTGTCGAGGACTGCCCTCGCTGTAACCTCACTCGCAACTCGTCTCCCTCATGAGCACCGAACTTGAAAAAGAAAGCGCCAGCCCGGTGAAATCCGATGCCGTGCAACCCTTGCTGGACGTCAAGGATCTGAAAGTTCATTTCCCGATTCACGGAGGAGTCCTCTCCCGCCAAGTCGCCGCGGTCAAAGCCGTCGATGGAATCTCCCTCCACATCAATCCGGGCGAAACACTCGGCCTAGTCGGTGAATCCGGTTGTGGTAAGTCGACCTTGGGCAAATGCGTGGTTCGCTTGAATAAGCCCACCGCTGGTAGCATCCGCTTCAAGGGGCAAGACATCAGCCACATGAAGCAGTCGAAGCTACGCCCGCTTCGCAGAGACTTTCAGATGGTCTTCCAAGACCCTGCCGAGAGCCTGAACAGCCGCATGTCGATTGCTCAGATCGTCAGCGAACCCTTGAGTGTTCAAGGGATTGGCACTCGTGCCACCCGACGCGAAACCGTCGAGAAATTGCTCGACCGTGTCGGACTTCCAAAGTCCGCAGCAGACCGCTTCCCCTTCGAGTTTTCTGGCGGCCAGCGTCAGCGCATCGGCATCGCTCGGGCCCTCGCGCTGAATCCTGAACTAATCATTCTCGATGAGCCCGTCTCTGCTCTCGATGTCTCTGTTCAATCTCAGGTGCTCAATCTGCTCTTGGAACTACAGGAAGAATTCAACCTCGCCTACTTGTTCATCGCGCACGATCTCGCCGTGGTTAAACACATCTCTGATCGCGTTGCAGTGATGTATCTCGGAAAAATCGTTGAATTAGCTGATGCCGAGACGATTTACCGCAACCCGCGCCACGCCTACACCAAGTCGCTACTCTCAGCGATCCCTGTAGCCGACCCAACCGTGGCCATCGAACGAATCCGTCTCGACGGCGACGTTCCTTCTCCGATCAATCCCCCAGCAGGTAGCGCCTTTGGTCATCGTATCAACCACCCTCGCTACGAGGAAACCATTGGCATGGACATGGCCCTCGCCGAGATCGAACCCAACCACTGGGTAGCCAAAGACCCCTGCTCGCTAATCTCCGAAGATTACGAGAAACTATCAAGCTGACACCCGAGTTTAGCTCTATGGAGAAGGATTTTTCAAATCCTTAGCAGAGCCTCAAGCCCCTCAAACGTAGAAGAGTATTTGCAAACTCTTCAGCAGAGCATCGGGCCCCCTACTCAAGCCGGCTCAGCACCTCCGCCGCAGCACCATCGTCAAGCAAGAGATACTACTGTGTGAATTTCACCCAATAGGATGAATTCACAAGAATGCTTGTGCGTGATTTCCGGCTGATTCTTGCTTATGGAGCGATGGCTTTAGCTTAGCTCTTTTGGGCAGTTTTGCCAATTGGGGTGCGCTTGACCCGTAGTTGCAGATCACTTACGGCGTTCATGAAATAAATATAGGCGTCGTAGGGTCCGGGATAGGGGCTGAAGTGCTGGTGAACATCACCATCGGTGCCGGTTTTTGTCGACATGTAGTAGTAATGATCCGAGGTCTGCAGCTTGCGCCAGACGTGGGTTAGATCATCGTCTTTGCGCTGGGCGACGTCGGCCTCTAGCTCGTTGATCTTTGCCATGGCTTCACCTTGGATCACATTGCCCCTCCATGCACTGAGGTCGCACTCGTGATCGGCCCAAGAGGTCCATTCGTGACAGTCATAGACGCCCGCGACCTCGTTCTCTGCGATGACTTCGCTAGGAGTGCTGAACTTCAGTCCAAGACCGACTGCTGCATCGACAAAGCCATTCCAGAAGTCAAAGACACCCGTCGAGGTGTCTTGGTGCTCGCCGATGGTTTCATAGTCCATGAAAAGGTTGCGGGAACTCCCCTTCTCCTCCGAGAGCCATTCAGCGTAGGTCTGGGGCGCCAACGGGTATTCTTTCCAGCCCTGATCAGTGCGACGAAATGCGACATCGTCCGAGAGCTGCCGGTTTCTCAAGAGCGTAACGATCTTATCGACGTTAGGCGCGCGGTGTAGCCGATTCGGTGAACGCTCGCCCAACACCGCGGGAATTCCCTCAGCAATGACGCCGTCATAGCCCATTTTCTCGAGCGTGGCGGCGAGAGCATTGTTGTAGATCAGCTCAGTATTGCGGAAAACTTTCGGTTTTACTCCGAAGAGTTGCTCGACCTTTTCAGCGTGCTTTTTGACCTGAGCTTCAAATTCTTCAGGACTCAGTAGGCAGGCGAGTGAGTGGTAATAGGTCTCGGCTAGAATCTCGACCCGACCGGTTTTTACCAATTGTTGGAAAGAGTAGATGACATCCGGACGATGATGCTCGCATTGCTCCAGAAATACTCCAGAAAGCGACAAACTCAGCTTGAACTGGTCACCATGCTTCTCGATGAGCTTTTGAAACATGTGGTTAGCTGGCAAGTAACAGCGATCCGAAACCTTGCTGAGGACCTCGCCATTGAGCTTATCATCTTCGTAAAAGGCATGATCGCCGATCTGGAAGAAATCGTAAGGGATGAGTCGGTTCGGTTGGTGAACTTGAAAGTAAAGGCAGATGCTAGCCATGATAAGTGGGGAGTTAGGATTTGATGACCTTGCGGTAGACATCAACGACTTTTACGGCGGCGGCATCCCAAGTGGCTGCTTCGACGTCTTTGTCGGCTTGTTTGACGAGTTCTTCGCGAAGCTCGGGTTCTTTCAAAATTCGAACAATCTGTTTGGCCATCAAGTCGATGTCCCAATAGTCGGCTTTGAGAGCACCTTGAAGGACCTCCGCCACACCAGATTGCTTTGAGATTACAGCTGGAATGCTGAATTGTGCGGCTTCCAGTGCCGAAAGACCGAAAGGCTCGGAAACACTGGGCATGCAGTAAATATCGGTCATCGAGAGCAACTCATTGACCTTGGCCTTATTCAAGAAGCCAGTGAAGTGGAATCGCCCGCCTAGACCGCGGAAAGCTTTCGCCTCGATCAGGTCTTTGAATTTATCCCCGGTGCCAGCCATGACGAAGCGAACATCAGGCAGTTCGGCCAGAACCTTGTCGGCGATCTCGAGAAAGAATTCGGGCCCCTTCTGTGCGGTCAATCGACCCAAGAAGAGAACGAGTGGCTCTGGGAACTTCTTCTCGCTACGGAAGTGATCGACCGGATCCGCGCCGTTGTGGACAGGGAAGACTTTTGCAGGATCGATGCCGTAGTGATCGACGACAATTTTCCCTGTGTAGTTACTCACCGGAATGACGGCATCCGCCTGTTCCATCCCGAATTTCTCAAGATCAAAGATCCATCCGCGAGCGTCAGCCCCGGCACGATCGTATTGTGAAGCGTGGAGGTGAACGACAAGTGGCTTACCAGTGGCCTTTTTGACCTCAACCCCAGCCAGGTAGGTCATCCAGTCATGTGCGTGGACGACATCAAAGTCGCGCTGCATGGCCAACTTGGCTGCAATCTTGGCGAATTCGATGACTTTCGCACCAACGTCCTCACCGTAAAGTTCGCCGAATTTGAACATTTCAAGCTGCTTGCGAGTGGTCGCGGTGAACCGAGCCCAGCCACCACCGCGCTGAACCGCTTGGGTCACTTCTGCATTTTCCTCGGAAAAATAAGGATCCAAATGAAGCGGGATGCGCTCGACTTGGGCAAAACTGTCAAATTTGAAACGGCCCTCGACTGGTTGGATTTCTTCCAATCGGGTATTGTTGAGACCATGCAAACCAAATCCGTCGAAATGGGCGGTGTGATCAGCCTTCGGGACAATCACGTCGAGGGAAACTTGTTTGGCTAGTGCTTTGGAAATACCGAGGCAGGCAATCCCGAGACCGCCATTGATTAATGGCGGGAATTCCCAACCAAGCTTTAATACTTTAATTTCTTTCATTCGAAGGGGAAGCCATGATGGCTTAGTTTAAGGGTGCTGAGGGCCTGACACCCTCGTTAGCAGTTAGCTTGCCAACCTGTGCTGAGAAGAAAATCTAAATCGTCATTTCAGTCACAATCGACAGAGTCTCAATGCCGCTGGGCGGAACAAAACCATAGGCCGCAATTCTGTCGAGAGCAATCCGCCTCTATTAAGCGTCATAATCGTCACGAAAATAGTTCAATTGCGCCTTAGGCGAACGACCTTGGCTTGATCGTCATTCAAGCTCTCGGGAAAATCGAGAGTGTAGTGGAGTCCGCGACTTTCCTTCCTGCGGGAAGCACAATCGACAATCAGTGAAGCGACAGTGACTAGATTCCTAAGCTCGAGAATTTCCGAGGTGACCTTGTGGCCCCAATAGAAATCACGCACTTCACGCTTCAAGTTGCGGAGTCTCCGAGCCGCCCGCTGCAAGCGCTTGTCGGTGCGGACGATGGCGACGTAGTCCCACATCAGGCGCCGAATTTCATCCCAGTTGTGGTAGATAATAACACGTTCATCCACCTCGGTGGCATCGCCCTCCTGCCACGGCGGGATGTCATAATCATCAAGCATCTCACGATCCAAAGGCAATTTTACGAGCATGGAATCGAGGGCCTTTGCCGCAACGACGATACCTTCCAAAAGGGAATTTGAAGCCAAGCGATTGGCACCATGGAGACCCGTGCAGCCAGCTTCACCTGCGACGAAGAGACCACGCAAAGTCGTTTGTCCGTCAATCTTGGAAACCACTCCGCCACACTGATAGTGAGCAGCAGGAACGACGGGGATTGGTTCCTTGGTCGCATCGATGCCGTATTCGAGACATGTCTCATAGATCAAAGGAAAGCGCTCCTTGATGAACTCGGCAGGTTTGTGAGAAATATCGACGTAGACACAAGGATCGCCGGTTCGTTTGAGGTGACGATCAATCGCACGAGCGACAATGTCCCTCGGCGCGAGTGAGCCTCGCTCATCATAGTCCTTGGTAAAGTCGTTGCCACTGCGGTCAACTAAGATGCCCCCCTCCCCACGCACGGCCTCCGAGACCAAGAAGGAGCGTGCCTTTGCACCTTCCGCTTTGGGGTTGTAGAAGCAAGTGGGGTGAAACTGGATAAATTCCATGCTGCTGATGCTAGCTCCGGCACGCCAAGCCATCGCCACGCCGTCGCCAGTGGCGGAATCCGGATTGGTCGTGTAAAGGTAAACTTTGCCGCACCCGCCGGTAGCCAGAAGGATGCGATCGCAGCGCAGCACCTTGACCTCACGCTTCGCCTCATCAAGCGCATAGACGCCGAGCACTCGGTCCTCAGTTGCCAGTCCAAGCTTGGCGGTCGTAATCAGGTCTATCGCAAAATGTTCTTCGAGAATTTCGATATTAGGATGCTCCATCGCAGCCCTGGCCATCTTGCTGGCAATCTCGAATCCGGTGGTATCCTTGGCATGAAGGATACGCCTCGCGGTATGTCCGCCTTCCTTTCCGAGATCAAATTCGCCATCGGGCTCTCGATCAAATTCGACCCCATGCCGCAGCAACCGTTTCACCGCTTCTGGACCGGCTTCGACCACCTCGCGCACCACTTGCTCGTTGCAGAGGCCAGCTCCCGCATCCAAGGTGTCGGCAATGTGACGCTCAAACGAATCATTTTCAAAGTCGACCACCGCCGACATCCCACCTTGAGCCCAAGCAGTATTCGAATCCAAGATCCGGTTCTTTGTCAGCACCAGAACCTTGCCGTGAGCGGCAGCCTCCAGCGCAAATCCCAGCCCGGCAATTCCGGACCCAATTACAAGAAAGTCAGCACAAGAGTCAGCCATCAGCTTCTTTCCTCGCTGCCAAAGACCAAATTGTCAATTAATCGCACCTCTCCGAAGAAAACAGCAATCGCCATCACATCACCTTTGCCGGCCATTTCAACCGGCTGCAAAGAATCGCCATCGACCACTTCGAGGTAATCGATTCTCACCTCCGGATGATCTCCGAGATGCTCTGTCATCGCATGCTTCAGAGCGGCAACCGTAGTAAGTCCGCACGCCTGCTTAGCCTGCGCTGCCAACATTCCGCGACGGATGCTTGGAGCAAGCTGCCGCATTTCATCGCTCAACTTCGCATTTCGAGAGCTCATGGCCAGTCCGTCTGGCTCGCGAAAAGTCGGCACTCCAATCACCTCAAGCCCCAAATCAAGGTCACGAACCAAGCGCCGCACGATCGCCAATTGCTGATAGTCCTTCTGACCAAACACAGCAAAGTCAGGCCTTATCAGAGAAAATAGCTTGGTAAGCACCAAGCAAACTCCCGAAAAATGTCC
>CAXIBU010000155.1:0-7480 GCA_964021555.1 uncultured Verrucomicrobiales bacterium
ACTCAAAAATTCTCCCAACGCAAGCTCTTTCGACATGATTTTTGAAGTTTTTTGATTTCGATTCACAACTCACTAATAATCAGACCTAAACAAGGATCGAGCTAGGACTCGCGAGGCTAAATAATTGAAGATCAATAGGGTAAGACTGACACAAGGCCCGATCACGGAAACTCAGAACTTCACCATACCACCCCATAAGTCTCGGAGCATTAGAGAGCTAGCCTCGGGAAGGCATTTTCATTCATCTGCGCGGTGAAATTGATCAAGATACACCGCCTCGGTTCGCTCGTTTGAACAATGATGACTGCATAGCTTGCCACATTGGCATGGGATCGGCATGCTCAGCCCAAGATTATGTTCGAAGTCCGCGAAAAACCTCAGATGGTGCAACGAGCACTGCTCATTAGTATTTTTGAAGCCAAAGACGACCAAGTTGAAGCGGCACTTCTACTAGAGGAGCTGGAGGAACTGGTAAGTACCTTAGGTATCGGAGTCGTAGGCAGCTTCCTGATTAAGACGCGTGCGCGCCACAAACGTTTCATTTGCGGAACCGGAAAGGCGGAAGAGATCGCCGAACTCGCACGTGCTCACGAGGCTGACTGCGTTGTTTTCGACAATCAACTCGCCCCATCACAGCAGAGAGCTTGGGAGGCGGTAACCGATATCACCGTAATTGATCGTGAAGAGGTGATCTTGGATATCTTTGCTCAACGTGCGCAAACCCGAGAAGCGAGCCTACAGGTTGATCTAGCTCGAATGCAGTATGCTCTGCCTCGAATGGCTAAGATGTGGGGCCATTTGGATCGTGAAGGTGGAGGTGGAGGCGGAAGTGGTGCCGCATCTCGTGGTATGGGAGAGCAACAGATCGAAATTGATCGGCGTCTCGCCAGGCAACGGATTTCTAGACTGAAGGGTGAACTTGAGTTGGTTCGCAAGCAACGGGCGACCCAGAGAAAGGAGCGCGAGCGTTACAGTATTCCTCACGCCGCAATTGTTGGCTACACCAACGCTGGAAAATCATCGCTTCTTAATCTCCTTTCAGGGAGCGAGATTATGGCCAAGGACATGCTGTTCGCGACTCTTGATACCACCACCCGACGGGTTGAGCTGCCAGATGGTCAACCTCTTTTATTAACTGACACCGTCGGATTTGTCAGGAATCTCCCCCATCGCTTGGTGGAGGCGTTCAAGGCAACACTTGAAGAAGCGGTTATCGCGGACTTCTTGATTCATGTGCTTGATGCGGCATCAGACCAAGTCGATCAGTTTAAGGCTACAACAGAAAAGGTTCTTGAAGAGCTTGGCGCTGGCGATAAGCCGATGATTTTGGTCTTCAACAAAATTGACCTCATCGATCCTGAGCGTCTTAAAGGACTGAAACTCGCGCATCCTCACGCCTGCTTCATTTCGGTTCGAGAAGACGAGGGAGTTCAAAGTCTGGTAGATGCCTGCGCGACCCAATTGAGAGGGCGGATTAGACGCCTCTCATTTAAGCTCCCCCATTCTAGGGGCGATTTGGTAAATCTGCTTCACCAAGAAGGGAAGGTTCTGAGCACCGACTATGAAGAAGACGGCACCTTGATTCTTGCGGCTGTGCCAGCCTCGATCGCTGGAATGCTCTCAGATTTCGTTGCAGACGAAGATGCTTAATTTTCAGCGTAGAGTTTGGTAGTCTTCCTCAACTGTGGAATCGCTCGGAAGAGAAAGTAGCAGCCTAGGACTAAAACCGCATCGGTAGGCACCCACCAGATTGGGGAAACCCAGTAGTCGCCATAGACGGTATATCGCATGAAGGGATAAAAGGGTGCGATCCCCCCAGCGACTAGGTCGCACAAAAGGTGAACGCCGTAGGCACCAACCAGCAAGGCATAAAGCCTCCAAGTGAGGTGTTTGCGCCGCTTTAGAAAGACCAAGACCATTATCCCGAAGACCAATACTGCCCATATCGTGTGTGAATAGCTACTGAGCCTTGCCGCCAAACTCAAATGCGGATTGAGCAAGTCCGGTGCCGCTCCAGCAATTGCAATCGCTATCAAGTCTCCCCGACTAAAATAGCCTTTCCGCTCATTAGGCAGTCGCCATGATCTTTCGCAAAGTCCGGCAACAACGAGTGGCAGAAGGGCATGGGTGACGGTATTCATTGCTACCGACTAGGCTAAAGGTGAGTGAATGGCTCAGCAAGTTCCATATGCAAGAGACTCTAGCTAGCCGCGCCTTGCACATCGTCGACTCTCAGGGTATCGTTCGCTCATGCGGAATGACCGCAACACACCATTTTAAGATCCATGCCCACTGCACCAGCACTTGACCTGCGCGAGGAAATTCTGCGCCTCAAGAAAGAACGAAACGCCGTAATCCTTGCCCACAACTACCAGGTCGGGGAAATTCAAGACATTGCTGATTACGTCGGCGATTCCCTTGGCCTAGCTTACAAGGCTCAAGAAACGGACGCCGATGTGATCGCCTTCTGCGGTGTCCACTTCATGGCTGAAACGGCAAAAATTGTGAACCCTAGCAAGACAGTTATCTTACCGGATCGAGATGCAGGATGTTCCCTGGAAGAGTCTTGCCCTGCACCGGACTTGGAGGCCTTCCTTCAAGAAAATGCCGCGAAGAACTATTACGTCATTGCCTACATCAATTGTTCGGCAGGAGTCAAAGCTCTCTGCGATGTGATCTGCACTTCTGGCAATGCGGTCCGAATTGTCGAACAAGCACCAGCTGATCGCCCCATTCTTTTCGTTCCCGACCAGAATCTAGGTGCTTGGGTAATTGAGCAAACTGGGCGTCCGATGGACTTATGGGCAGGCGCTTGCTACGTGCACGTCGAATTTACCAGAGACTCTATCAACGGCATCAAGGCCGAATACCCTGATGCCAAAGTCGTGGCACACCCGGAGTGCACTCAAGCAGTCAGGTTGTTGGCTGACGAAGTTTGCTCGACTGAAAAGATGGTTCATTACTGCCGTGATGTCGACGCCGAGAACATCATTGTCGTTACCGAAAGCGGAATGCTACACCGACTTCAGAAAGAGGTCCCACACAAGAACCTCATCCCAGGACCAACTGACCGATGCGCCTGCAATGATTGCCATTTCATGAAAATGAACACTTTGGAGAAGCTGCACGACTGCCTCAAGAATCTGGGGCCTCAAGTCGAGATGGACGAGTCCTTGCGTAAGCGCGCTGAAGCACCACTTCTAAGGATGCTTGAGCAATCAAAATAGCCACATTATTTCCCTTCGACCGTTTTAACAGAAGAGCCCCTCACCAGTGCTGGTGAGGGGCTCTTTTGCAAAAATAATCAATGAGTGAACTACTCTTCGCCTTCAGGCTTCTCGTCATCCGGCAGATAGCTGATCAAGTCAGAGTATTTCTTATCAATCTTCGGACCAGTGACGAAAATCGAGTTGTAATACTTGGCAATCCTTCCCGCTTCAAGAATTCGAGCCTGTCCACTTGAGCCTTCGATCGCATCGTCGGTTCCCCAAGCAGCAAGTTCGCGCTGAAAGTCCGGATCGGCATACAGGAGCTCAAGCGAGCGCACCATTGCCATCCGAGACATTTCCTTATGTGGATTGAAGTCCGCAGTAACTGCCATTCCGAGAGCGTTGAGCGCTGGGTTTAGTTGCTGCATTTCCCCTAGGGCTAGACCATAGCAATAAGCCACTTGAGCCTTCTCAGGACCAGGCAAAGGCTTCTCCATGTATTCTTTACCGAGAGTGACCAGACGCTGCCAAGACTTGTTCTGAACAGCCTCCCAGAATTTGTATAGCTCCAGCTGACGTTTTTCGTTGGTGTAAAGAAGGTTCTTGAAACGGTAAGTAGCCTTAAGCTTCACCATTTCGTCGTATTTGCCCATCAAACGAAGACATTCACATTCGTAGAACTCGGCCCGGCTAGCGAAGTTGTTCGGTAGATCACGCAGATTTGCGTAGTCTTCCTGGACTGTTTTGAAGCCTTCAATTGCCTTCTCGTAATCAAAGCGCCTAAAGTCGTCCATCGCTTGACGGAATGACGCAGGCTCAAAGATATAGAGTGACGAGTATTTGCTTCGCGCGATCACCTTGCGGTCGACCGATTGGCGCGTCTCGCGATAAGCGACACGCTTTTCATCAGCTGATTCCAGATAGATCGTCGAGAATGTCTCGTCGGGCATGATCATGTAAGCCTCTTGGAGTTCTGCAAAAAGCGAACCCAGCGAAGCTAGAAATGCGAGTGAAGTGAGTTTGAATTTCATATCAAAAATATCGTTAAGTGAGTGATCGATCCTTTATTTCTGCTTCTCGGCTTTGATTTGTTCCATGGTTTTAACCAATCCTGATTGCTCAAGCTGCTTGACTCGATCAGCAACCTCTTGGAACAGACCTAGATCCTCAGAGGACATTTTGTCTGTATTTCGGTTCATTCCGTTCCAGTAAACCCAAGCGTTCTCGTAGGCAATCTGAAGATCGGTTTTACCATTTTCATTGAGCTTGCCTCGCTTCTCCATGAGGTCGATGAAGAGGAGCATCGCTGGAGCGGAGAACTTCACGTAGGAGGCATGAGCGGCATTGAACTTCAGAAGAGCGTTCAGTGCTTCGTCAACCTTACCCTGTTCTTTAAATGCGATGGCATGCAGATAAGCGACCTCGGGACGCTTGAACTTGTTGGCACGATCATCGAGATACTGCAACGTCGCCTTCTGAACACCTGCCCAGTCGCCTTTTTGCTCAAGCACTTTCACCACCCGGTAGTTAGCCTCAGCGACCTTGCCGCGATCGAGGCTCTCATCAGCCAAGAGACCGCGGAGGATTTCGAGTGCCTGGTCGTTTTCAGCAACCGAGTCCGAACGGCCCAAGACATCAGCCTTTCCGAAGCGAGCCTCTTGCGTGAAGGCCTTGTCGTCAGGATTGGTTAGCACTCGGTCGAAGTAGACCAGGGATTCACGTGGTGAATTTGTCTTGGTCCGGAGATATTCGCCCAAACGAATCGCTACGAAATTGGTCAACTGATCTGGCTTGAAGTCCTTTCGAAGCCGTTCGAATTGCACCTTCACAGCAGCCTCCGCATTGGTAAGCTTATCCTGATCCTTCTCTACGCGCGCAGCTTCAGCCAGCTCTTCGTAAACACCGATCACCGCAATACTCAATAGAGCACGGAGCTCGGTATCTTCGATACTAACACCAGGGAAATCGAAGAAGTGGACTCGAAGCTCGTCAGGAGAATGCTTCAACAGATAAGCGTCCTTATAGGAAGTCAGCGCCTGTTCGAGGATGAGGTAGCCACGGCTTCCGGTCTTCCCAAGTTCTACGATCACCGACTGCAAACGCTCAAGAGCTTCGTCCAAACGATCAACCGATCCCATGGCAGGCACACCCGCAACGGCAGTCTCCGGACGGAACGGTGAGTTCGGGTAATTGGCGAAAAACTCTTCATAATAAGGCACGGCGCGCTGCATATCAGGGTTGCCGTCCTTACGTTCCTCACCCAGTAGGCGAACCAAATTGTAAAGCGCCTCGGAGGCGACAAAGTCGTCTTCGCGCTTCTTCGCAAGCTCGAGACCTTTGATATAGGCTTCTTCGGCCTGCTCGCGCTCTTTCAGTGTATCTAGCACGGTGCCCTTAAGCACATAGACTGATTGCATGTTGCTAGAGCCAGGAAAGTCCTTCTCGATCGATTCCAGCAACTCGAGAGCAGCCTTCTTGTCGTCGAGTTGGAATTTGCAGTTAGCCAGATCATAGCGAGCAAAGGGCATGTAGATATTCTCTGACGGCTTGGGATATTTATCGAGGAACGCCGTCAAGAGCTTATTGGACTTATCGTAATCCTGAAGTCTTGATGGATTCGCTGCGTGGAAGTAGCTTGAAGCAAGTGCATTGCTAGACTTCTTACTCTCATCGGCAACGTAGAGTTCAAAGTGCTTGTTCAAGTCTGGTTCCGCTTCGACAAACTTACCGAGATAGTAGTTCGATCCACCGAGGACGTGCAAACAGGTATCATGCTGCTCACTTCCTTCTTGCAAGCTGGGCAGCATGCGGGTCGCAACTTCGATACAAAGCTCGTATTTTCCGGCGGCGAAAAGCGAGCCGAGCATCATACCACGCACCTTTTCAGCATAGCCACTCTCAGGAAATGCTTTGAGGAAACGGGTCCCGTATTTTTCGGTCAGGAGGACCTCATTCAGCACCGCAGTGAGCTGAACCAATTGGAAAAGGTTGTCTTCGCGCTTCTCATGCTTGTCGTATAGCTGCTCGAGCTGCAGGAATGCGCCATAGGCCGCGCGATAATTGCCCAGATTGGCGGCATGGTTGCCGACCATCATCAGAGAAGAGGCGTCTACAACTGAATCCTTTTCAAGCTGCGCCTTGAGGGTAGCAACTTGGTTGGATAAGAACTCTCTCGACTTCACCTGGCGACCATCCTTGATGAATTTTCGAGTGCTCATCGCCTCGACCTGAGCTTTGGTTTGAGAAGCGGCGTAGCTGCTCTCTGGCAAAAGCCCTGCCAACCTGGCACTCATTTCATTGAGATCAGATCCCGCGGCCTCGAAGGACAGCTTGGTAATCATCGGCGAATACTGAACCATCAAATAGGGATCGAGAGCGATATCGTCACGATATTCCTTCATGAAATCTGCGAAGATCTGTTCTTTTTCGGCTATCTTCTTTTCCGAACCCATCAGGCCGTCACAGAAAAAATTGAAACAGACCAAAATTTCGTAGTCCACCACCTTGAAGCGTTCCTTATTATCAAGGGCGCTGCGCATCTTCTCAATGCCTTCAGCAAAATCCGGCTTTTCCTTCTGGAAGTTACAAACCGCCATGCCGAGGTAAAGTTCACCCGGATTGAACTTGTCGCGTTCCTTATCGCGCTCAGCGAGGAACTTCTCATACTTCTTCAGTGCCCCATCGTAATCCTTATCGCCGCGAAGTGCGTCGCCCCACTTAAGGAGGGCCTTGATGTGATAGAAATTTCGGCGATCGGAAGGGGTATCGGGCTTATTGGCATATCGGGAGTAGCAAACCTCGAAAGACTCGGCGGCTTCCGAGTATTTCTTTAGCTTCAGCTCACAATAGCCTTTGTGATACCAGAAGTATCCGAATTTCGGGCCATAGAGGACCATGGCATTCTTATCCATTTTCTCGGTGGCGTTGGCGAAGACCTTATAAGCGGCATTCCAGTCACCGGTGCGCATGGCCTGAACACCCTCACGTTGGACTTGGCCAAGATCGACGATCTGAGCATTGAGGTCTGGCATGGCAAGAGGGCTCACGACGATCCCGCAGGTTAGGATAAGAGTGCGTAGAGTAGATTTCATGATCAAAAGTTGGTTAGAGAACTAAAAAATAAAGGCTCGAAGGCCGACAGTGGGACAACGAGCCTCTGATGTGTAATCTTAGAAGAGATTGGTGTATTCGCTGCAAAAAAGGGATTATTCGTTGGAGATATCCGTGAAAGTCACTGATTGAATTTTAGCGCGACTGAGTGCATTGAGGAC
>CAXIBU010000156.1:0-7475 GCA_964021555.1 uncultured Verrucomicrobiales bacterium
GTGTAAAAAGACTGGCCGGCACGCGTTGCCGCCTCGGCCTCGGCGGCCTGCGCAAGGGTCGTTTGATAGAGCTCCGTCTCGCCCAAGGTGCGCCATTGCCCATCCGGGCCCGCAATCATCGAACTATCCGGCAGGATCTTCTTCGCTCGGATAAATTCTTCGATCTGCTTGCGCGCGAATGGACCTTGGGGGTCCGAGCCAAATGACGTGTAGAACCAGCTGTCGCTCATCGATTGCGGCACTTGTGGGGGGTGAGGATGGCTCATCGCTGGCCCTGACCTTCAAAAATTTTCCGTAACAACTTGGACTCCGCCAAATCCGAGGGAGCCACGACTTTCATCATCTGAGGCAAGCGGCTCGTATCACCATAGCGAGCTTCGATCAGGCCTTTCACGTCGGGGCTATCGAGCAAGTAGTCACCGAAATTCTGCGGTTCACACAAGCTGACGCCACCCGCCTTGAAGACCTTCCACACCAGCTCGGAGCAATATTGACTCTCCTCACCCCAGTCGAAACGGTAATCGTAGGGCTTGCCCACCTGCTGGAGGGCATAGGCGCTCGCCTTTTTCCACTGCTCATCCGAAATCGGCTTGCGATAACGATAGACCGCCCATTCTCCGCCTCCCCGTCCATTGACGAATTTCCCGAGGGGCGTCAGGATGACTTGGCGGCTAGCCTCCAGCACGAACCATTTGCCCTTGTGACTGACGATGATCCCACAATGCGTCCATTTGGACTTGGTCGCCTGCGCTACCGCAATCGATTGAAATCCCGAGGTCTCCTGAAAGACCACATCGCCCTCCTGAATCCCCTTTACCAAAGGCGCTGCCTGAACTGGCAAAATGAAGCTCAGCAGAGCAAAAAGCAGGAGATTAAGGGGGAATCGGCCGGACATGTAGGTAACTTAGCAAGAAGACTAATCTCATGGCAAGTCTGGGGCGAACTTGCCATGGGCAGCCGATCCCGATAGCCTCCAAGCTGTGAATAGACTATCTCGCTGGATCCTTGGTCTGGGTAGCGCCCCGCTTGCCGCTCTTGTCTTTCCGCCTTTTGGTTTTGACGGCTTCGGCATTCCGTTCCTCGCCGTCTTCGCCTGGCTGCCCTTGCTGCTTTCACTGCATGGTTCAACCGCGAAAGAGAACGTCTATCGCGGCTTCATCCACGGTTTCATCTTTTACGCGATCACCTTTTCATGGTTTACCGCCCTGTTTGCAAACCTCGCCGTGATCCTCTGGCTAATCCTCGCGACCTTCAGCGCGCTGACCTGTTGGGGCCTGCATTTTCTCATCTCAAAGAAGGACAAGCTCGGAACCATGGGCGTCGCGTGCTTGGGAGCGAGCCTCTGGGTTGGCTTCGAATTTCTACGGGGCGAAGTTTACTTCTTAAAATTCCCATGGATGACGCCTGGCATGGGCATGGGCCCGACCTGGTGGCACCCGCTCCTCGGCGTCTATGCTTCGACTTTCTTGATCGTCTTTTCAGGCATCACCCTGAGCTTCTGGCGCAAAAAGCCCACCATGGCACAATGGACCGGTCTTCTCCTTGCCGTCACATGCTTGCTTTCCATTCGCTCACCATTGGTCGGGGCTGGCCAGCGCGATGATTCCTCGGGTATCCCCGTCCTCGCCGTTCAAGCCCTCCACCCCGAGGCCGATGAAAGCCAAGTTGCCGCCATCGAATTTGGAGCCAAATTCATCGTCTGGCCGGAATACTCGCGCCCTGGCGATGCCCGCCGCATCCCCTTCGTCAGACGCAGCCTCGAAGCCCTCGCCACGAACGCTCAGGCCACGCTCATTCTCGGCACTACCACCGACCTCCCAGGCGGCGAAAATTACAACACCGCCCTGAGTATCGGAGAATCCGGGATCCTCGGGGAGCACCACAAGAACCACCCCGTGCATTTCTTCGATGACGGCAAAATCGGGCCAAATGCCCTCCCCATTTCGACTCCACTAGGAAAAGTCGGGACCTCCATCTGCTTCGACAACGACTATCAGGACACCGCACTGAGCATGACCCAGAACGGAGCCGAATTCTTCCTCGTCCCGAGTCTCGATGCGGTGAGCTGGACCCTGCGCGAGCACCTCCAGCACTCTGACCTCGCCCGCCACCGCGCGGCCGAGAACCACCGCGAATTTGTCGTCGCCTCCGGTCAAGGCATCACCCAACACATCGATGCCCAAGGGCGCAGGGTAGCCGCCCTACCCCAGCCAGATCCTGGGATGCTCACCACCAAGGTCATCCCTCACCGAGACCTGACCTTCTTCACTCAATACGGCTGGCTCTTCGGCTGGGTCAACCTAGGCGTCACAGGGATAATCGTCCTTTGGCTGTTGGTTGAAAAATTCAAGAAACGCCGAGTAGCGAAATCTGCCTAGATCAACATGAGACTTTTATTATCTCTCATTATCATTCTCAACATCTGTTCCTGCGCTACTACACCTCCGAGGGAAGAGCCTATAGGCGGAGCAGAGCAAAAAGCAGAAACGCCACCACCAGAGATCCAACTCGAAGAACTAACCGTTCTGGAATCGCGATCTAACAACCCTCAATTCCCGGGCACGCTTCGAATTCAGCTCGAAGACAATGAGCTGATTATTCTGACAGCTACGATCAAAAACCTAACAGGCAAACCCGTCACTTTCATTAATCATCCAGATCACCGTGGCTTCAGTGTCCATGCTGCCGATCGAAAGAAGGACGAAGCCCTCGGCGGCTTACTTGTTAGCTACGTGCGGCCTACTCTGGATCGGCTCAAGAAAATCATGCCCAATGAAGCAATCACCTTCAATGAATCCTTCAAAATCGAGCGCAGGGATCACCGCACCGTTTTTATCTCTGACCCTGTCGGCGGACTTTTATACGAAGACCACGGAATGCTCATCCGCGACAAGGACCTCGTCGCTTCGTTTTCGTATGGTTGGTATCCTGACTATCTACCTGCCGGGATGACTGAGAACTCAAGGCGCTTCGTCAAAACCGAGATCAATCTCCACGCGCTCTTCAAAACGCCAGCCATGTGAAGAAAAGGATCCGAATTCGAATTTCACTGTTAACACACTCTTTTTTTAATGTTGAGAGACAAATTTTGACAATACCTACGCTGTGAATATACTGAATCGGCATGTCAAAATTCCTACCAATCCTTGCGCTGTTAGCTTTCTTTGCGAAAGCTGGGCTGGGATTATGCTGTTGCTTGGATTTTGGGAAGGCTGACTGCGGTGTGAATGGCGAAGTTCTCAGCTCTTGTTGCTCCGGCGATTCAGCTCCATCCCAAACTCCTAGCGAGGAAGACTCTTGGCCTCTGAATTGTCAGTGTTCGGAACTTAGCCCTTTTGATGCCAATCACCAAGAGCCCCTTCTAATCCAGCCCTCACACGGTCTTTTACTGGCGCCGCTGCCTGAAAACTCGAAGCTGACCTTTCTCCCAGCAGCAAAGTTGATTCCACAGGAATCGCCGCAACCGCCGCCCCAGCTTTCCTCGACTTTCCACTTCTTGGAATTCGTTCGTTTGAGAATTTGATTGGAATCGTGAACCGGGTTCCTACCCGAATTGGTCTTAACTGACCTTCATTTTTCTTCAATCAAACCAACTCAAATCAATGAAACTTATTAATACTGCCTGTTCCGTCATTCTCAGCCTCGCCCTTCTCTCTTGTGGCGAAAAAAACGACGCCTCCACCACTGAATCCACGTCAAACCCGGCGACCGAAGCCGCTTACCCCATCGATACCTGTGTCGTCTCCGGTAAGGAGCTCGGTAGCATGGGCGATCCTGTTCTCGTCGAGCACGAGGGCACGACGGTCCAGCTCTGCTGCAAACATTGCACGCCGAAGTTCGAGGCGGATCCTGCCAAATATGTGAGCCAGTTGAAATCCGAAGCTGAGGCCCACGACGGCCATCAGCACTAATTCGAATTTCACGTGAGATTCGACGGCTGTCCGCCTGCGGACAGTCGTCATTTTCAAGCACCATTTTTTGCTCATGAAAGCTATCCTGATCTTACCAGGGGCCCTCCTTGCGCTCTCGCTTAATGCCTGCCAGACGAGTTCGAATCACGATCCAGATCGACTCCCTACCGCTGCAGAGTCGACGACGAACTTGCCATTACAGAACTATTCTATCGCGTCCACCACGGATCTCGATGGACTCCTTGAGCTAATGCGGCGCAGACAACCAGCGCTCGTCGCGGCCAGTTCTGAAATTGATGCACTGCGGGCTAGCAGCACAGTTGCAGGCGCATTACCAGACCCTAGCGTCCAAGTCTCCAGCGGGCGAATGGCGGAAACGGCAGCCGGTCGGGTCAATGGCACCTTATCGGTCGAGCAACGAATTCCAAACCCAAAGAAGCGCCGGCTCAGCGCCGAGCGAGCGCTATCTCTATCTCGCGCTGCCGAGGCCAAGCGAGATGCCATAGAACTTCAACTGTCACTGCAATTGCGCAATGCCTACTGGACCTATTATCAGGCATACGAGCACCAAGCGATCTTACGACAAAGTCGAAGTTTGTTAGAGCAAGTCGGGGGGAGTATCGAATCACGAATTGCCGCGAGTTCCGCCAGCCAGGCTGATCTCTTACGGCTCAACAATCAGATTGCTGAGATCGATGCCAATCTCGCTCGGCTCCAAGCTCAAGTCAGCTCCAGCCAATCCCAGATCAACGGGCTCCTGCACCGCGAGCCCAGTGCCCCTTTGCCAAAGCCGAAGCTCTCGGGTGTCGCTCCAAGTGCACGCAGTCTTAGCATCGCCGCTAGCAGTCATCCGGAAATTCGCGCCGCGATGGAGAGAAGCTCTGCCGCGAGTCAATCTCTCCGTCTCGCCAAACTCGCCCGCAGCCCGGATTATCAAGCGGGCCTAAGTTACGGCAACGTCAGCAGTGATGGCCTCGCCCCGTCAGCAAACGGGCGCGATCAAGTGATGGCCAGTATCGGGATGACGATCCCCCTTTGGGAAACCAAGAATCGAGCGCTAGAGGCCGAGGCCCGCGCCACGCTTCAAGCCGCCGAAGCCACCACCGATTCGCTGCGCTCCAGCTTGCGCTCTGAGGCCGCAGCCGCCACCGCCGACATCACTGCCCAGCAACAAGTGATTGAGCTATTCGAAACGCGGATCTTACCCGATGCCCAGCAAGCCTTCGACCTCAGCACCACCGCTTACGCCAGTGAAAAGGCGAGTTTCAACGACCTGATCGACGCCTGGCGTCAGCAGCTCAGCTACCAGCAACAACAGGCCAGCAACCGCGCCATGCTCGGCAAGGCCACCGCCCGTTTCAAACAAGCTACTGGCCAAAAGTAATACCACTCGATGAAGACCTTTCTTAAACTATCGCTCCCTTGGATCATCGTCGCCATGGCCACTTTTGCCATCGGCTGGTGGATCGGCCATCCGGCTGAAACTGGTGACTCCGCCTCCAGTTCAGACAATCAACCCAGCAGTCTCTGGACCTGTTCCATGCACCCACAAATTCAGCAGCCCGACCCTGGACTATGCCCTATCTGTAACATGGATCTGATCCCGATGAATGCCGCAGGAAACACCGGCCCGCGCGAGGTGATGCTGAGCGAGAATGATGCTGCTGCGCTGAATTTTCGGATCACACCGGTGCTGCGGCGGCCTGCTGCTCGGGAGCTTTCCTTGGTTGGCAACATCACTGCTGATGAACGCTCGCTGGCGACGGTCACGGCCAGAATGAGCGGCCGCATCGAACGGCTCTTCGTCGATTACGAGGGCATTTCGATCCGTAAAGGCGACCACCTAGCCGAGATCTATTCGCCCGAGATACTAGTCGCCGAGCAAGAGCTGATTCAAGCTAAACGGGCCCTAGATCAGGTCAACGATCAGTCATCCCCGAGCCTGTCAAGGACCCGTCAAAGCCTCTACCGCGCGGCTCGTGAAAAGCTACGATTGTTAGAACTCCTACCCGAGCAGATCGATGCCATCGAAGCGCAAGAAACACCGTCAGATCGGATCACGATTCAAGCACCCCAAGCAGGCATCGTCACTCAGCTCACGGTGCGCGAGGGCGACTACGTGAAGACGGGCCAGCTGCTATTCAAAGTCGCTGATCTATCTACGGTCTGGGTTCAGCTTGAGGCTTACGAGCAAGATCTCCCATGGTTACGCTTCGCCCAAACGGTCGAATTCACCACATCGGCCGTTCCCGGCGAGACTTTTCAAGGTCGAGTGGCCTTTATCGATCCCCTCCTCAATCCCGCCACTCGAACCGCTAAGATACGCGTCAATGTCAGCAATGAAAAAGGCCTCCTGAAGCCCGGGCTATTCGTCAATGCTAAGGTAAAGTCCTCTCTAGTGAATGGCGGCGCGACTTTGTCCCCAGACCTTCAGGGCAAATGGATCAGCCCCATGCACCCTGAGATCATCAAGGACAGCCCAGGCCAGTGCGATATCTGCGGCATGGATCTGGTTCCCGCAGAGGAGCTTGGCTTTCGCTTCAATGCCGACCCCACCAGTGATCCGCTACTTGTGCCTGCATCCGCCGTGCTGCACACCGGCAAGCGCGCGGTGGTCTATCGACGCATCGAATCCGAGACAGCAGATCATCTCAAATTTCAGGGCACAACAATCACTCTCGGGGCGCGAGCTGGTGATTACTACGTGGTCGAAAATGGTCTAAACGAGGGCGATTTTGTCGTCACTAAGGGAGCCTTCAAGCTCGACTCCGAATTACAAATTCAAGGCAAGGAAAGCATGATGTCGATGCCCGCCTCCTACGCCGGCCCACCGACCCCCTCACAGCCGCTATCTCCCGCTGAACTTGAGAAATTCGAGCATGCTCTAGCTCAATATCTTACTCTCAGCCATGCCCTATCTCACGATCTTGAGGCCGAGATTGATGCGAGCGCCAAGAGTTTAGTTAAAGCTCTCGAGGAATCCGGGCTTGCCACATTAAGGCCCGCCGTCGAGGCCCTGCGTGACCAACAAGGCCGTGCCGCCATCACCGCTGCGCTGCCCACGGTCACTGTGGCACTAGCCGAGATCACTCAACAGCGCGCCGCAGCTCAACTCGAAAGCCCCATATTTCTCCTTCATTGCCCGATGGCCCTCGATGGCAAGGGCGCAGATTGGCTTAGCCAAACCCGTGAGATCGAGAACCCCTACTTCGGTTCCGAGATGTTCGCCTGTGGCGAGGTGAAATCCCAGCTCACGGTTCGTGCTAAACCAGCCAGTTCAAAACCAAGCAACCTTCATAATCATGAATAAAAAAGCAAAAATCGTCCGACTAGTCACCCCTGGTCACCTATGCCCTTGGGGGGTAAAGGCGATCGATCTGCTACGCCGTAACGGCTACGATATTGAGGACGAACACCTAGATAGTTCTGAAGCCAATAAGCACTACAAGGAAGCGCATGGCGTCGATGAAACGCCGCAGATCTTTATCGATGACGAAAACATCGGTGGATACGATCAACTGCGCGAACACCTCGGGCTGGGTCCAGATCCGAAAGAGGGCGAAA
>CAXIBU010000157.1:0-7450 GCA_964021555.1 uncultured Verrucomicrobiales bacterium
TTATTCTTTTCTATTGCAATTTTCGCTCACGGCTTTAACCAAGCGGCGTCAGGGGCCGTGGATGTTTGGCTGGTGAAACCCGCCAGGCCTTAATCGGAGCAACGGTAGCGAGTCCAAGCATGTCGCGGTCCCCTGGCACTTTTTTTGGTCTAGTTTGCCAAGCTTTCGGCAACTGTTTCGTAAGGGATTTGTTTCTAATAACTTAATCACCAATAACGAATCACTAAATCCTAATCTCGCAGCGTGATCTTCTGCACCGCTCCTTTTTCGCCGACGGTAAACTTGAGGGCCTTCCATTTTGGCATGGAGAAGCGGGGTTTGACGTCGTTGGAGAGGCCGTAGGGCTCCTTCGGAATGCCTAGTGTGTTCTTATCCAGCTTGTGGTTACCGTTCTGGTCGAGGAACAACTTGATGGCGTAGTCCCCTGGTTTGAGGTCTTTGAAGGTCACGGTGGCCTTGCCCTTGGCATCGAGCTTGGCCTGCAGGCCCTTGGTGATCTTGTCGTCGTCCTTCATCACGGCCTCGGAATCGCAGAGGCCGACGTGAACGATTCCTTGAAGTCCAGGTGTGCCAGAGACCTCGACTTTTAGATCGGCAGCGCTGAGCGGAAGGAGCAGAGCGAGGGCTGACAGGTAGGACGAGAACTTCTGGATCATGTTGAGAGCTTGTGAGTTAGCTTCTGCTAGATCAAGCTATGATTGCCATGCCAGGTGATTTGTTTCAAGGTGCCGCATGTTCCTGATTCGAAGCTCTCGAAAATTTGGCCGATGGGCTGTGGCTTTAGCTAGTTTATCGCTGGTTTCCTGCGCCTCATTGAATGGCAGCTCTGACGAGGAAGCGGATGAGCCTTCGGTGGGGAAGGTGCCTGACTTTTTGTTGAGTGGGGGAGGGATGGACGACGGAGTCGGGACGCCCATCGGGCGCGATGCCTCTGCCAGCGGGCTCGACTTTTCTGGACTAGCTTTCACCGACCCTGATAATCCCGATAAACCTATCCCAGAGCTGGACCAGATGTTCTCGGAGGTGACGAGAGATGACTGGGATGACTACTTTACCCGAGCCAAGGAGACGGCCATTCGTGAAGAAAAGCCGATGCTCTTGTGGTTCACCGACAGCGAGCGCAGTCCGCTATGCAAGCGACTGGAGAACGAAGTGTGGCGCTCGAACGAATTTAAAAAACTCGCCGATGATCGAATTGTGCGAGTGCGTTTCGACTTCAACCTGCCGAAGTCGGAGACCAAGAAGCGCAACTACCTGAAGGCGATGAAGAAGCAATACAAGGCGCTCGGGCTTCCCACGGTGGTGATCCTGACCGCTGACGGGCAGTTTGTGCATCAGGAACGGGGTTACGTGAAGGGGCAGTCCGAATTTTACTACCAGCAGTTGAAGTTTCGGATCGAACAGGCGGAGCAGAAATACGCCGCTGATAAAGCTCGCTTGAAGGCGCAGGGCTATCGGAATTGGAAGTCTCGTGATGGCAGAACCAGCTTGTTTGCCAAGCCGGTGGGGCTCAAGAATGGATATTTACGCCTGCAGCGGATGGATCGGGAGCGGACGACGGTCAAGCTAGAGGAGCTCTCACGGGCTGACCGTCAATGGGTTGAAGAGCAGGTGGAAAAACTGGGTAACCGTTAGGTCGCGTCTTTGCGCCGAAGGGCTCGCAAATCCGATTGCCAAAGCCCTCAAGATTGTTCAATTTCGCGTTTCGTTCTCGATGCTAGCTTCCAAGATTTTTTCCGACACGCCGCGCAGTTTTTTTGCGATGCTATCCCGCCCGACGGGGGAGATCTATCTGGATGCGCTGGATGCCATCGAGGAGAACCAGCGCAGGCGGCAGGAAGGTGGTCTGAGCCGAGAGGAAGTCAGCGACATCTGCCAGCGGGTGCTTGATGCGCATGCGGCCACAGCGACCGAGGAAGTGCGCGAAGAGTCGGAAGCCGGCGAGAGCGCCCCCAAGCTGACCGCCGCCGCGATGATCCGTGAAATGCTGGCGATTGAGTGGCTGGAAGAGCCGCGCCGTAATGACTACCAGCGGCGATTTTTCATTGATTCCCGCGCCGAGCTGATGCTCGATTCCTTGCGCCGGATTGCTTACCCGGAGCAAGTCGCCTTCACCGATAAGCTGCACCTGGTGTGCACGCGTCTGTCAGATCCCGCAGCTTTTACCCTGCACCCGCTTTCGGATTTGGAGAGCTGCTTGGATAATGCCCGCTTCGGTCTGCAAGAGCTCCGAGCCTTGCAGCAGGGCGTGGCCCGACTGACCCAGCGTCAGTTAAAGTCGGATTCCCTGAAAGAAAACCTCCGCGTGCTCTACGACGACTTTGCCGAGAACATCGGGCAGCGCTGCTACAAGCAATTGATCGCCCTCAAACTGCCGATCCGCCTGCCGCTGGCGAAGAGCGCGCTGACTGAGATCGAGGCCGATCCCATCATCCGCGACAAGATGCTCCTCGAGCTCGCCGAACGGCGACCAGAGCTTACTGGAGCTGAGCTGGAGGCTCACTTGAGGGAGCGGATTCAAGAACTTTTCGAACTACTCGAAGCGGTCGAGCCGCAAGCCGAAGCGGTGGACCGTCGTGCGGCTGACTTTGCCCGGCGCAGCTTCGCACGCTTCCGCTACTTGCAGGAAGTTTCCAGCGGACGCCGCGAGGAAATGCGCGAATTTTTCGAAACGATCAACGAGGACTACACCGGAGACCGCATCAGCGATTTGGAGACTCGGTTACGGATCCCTGACCTCCGCCTTCCCGAGGTCGGCGTGCTGTCAGGGCTGGAATCACTCGCCTTTCCGCATCGTAAGAAGGAAACCTTCGGGCCGACTGCGATGGACGATGGATTCGACGAGGAGTGGGGCGAAGAGGCTCTCAATGAGATCGGGGAGAACATTAACAATTCCCTCAACGCCTTCCGCGCGAACCGTTTCTTCGAATCGCTCGATATCCCTGGCGGTGGCGAACTCGTCTCTTCAGAAACCCTTTCACCCGACGTCGATAATCCGGATGAGTGGATCATCGATCTGGTCGCTCTCTTGCTCCACGCCGAGGTTAACGAAGTCGATTACCGAGTCCTTTCGCCACGCGAGGACGGGGTGATCCCGCCCCATGATGAAATGGTCGGCTATCTGGTCGACCGATTCCAACTTTCCCGCCGATGAATCCATTTGATCCCAGCTCCGATTCCACTCCCCAGCAGCAACTTTTCGTTGAATCGCTGACCGACAAGGATAGGCAAATTCTCCGTGAATCCGCCCAGCGCCTGCTGGCCCATGGCTCGCTCCTGCGTGAGCGTAGCGCTGAAAGAGGGCTCTACGATTGGTGTATCGAGCACCAGGATTGGGTCGATCAATGGGCTGACTTGCTCGGCATGAAGATCGTCTGGCAGCGGGAAGAGCGGGTGATTGTGGCCCTGCCGGAAGCCGCCTCACTGACCCGCAAACTGCGCAAAGACGAGACCCTAGTGGCGCTTGCTCTGTGGTATGATTACGACGTCGAAGTCCGTGAAAATGGTGCGCATGAGGTGGAATTCAGCGTGCGCGAGTTCAATTCGAATTTCGCCAGCAAATTCCCCAAACTACAGGGCCTATCGGCCTCGCGCTTGAAGGAGATTCTACGTCTCCTTGTGAGACTGAATTTGATCGAGGTCGAGTGGCAGCCCGAGCTGGCCGAGAGCCGCATCGAGATCCTGCCGACTTTACGTTTCTCCATTCCTTTCCCCGATCTTGAGGAGTGGCTGCGGCATAAGCAGCGCTTCGATGAGAGCGATACCAAGGAGCTATCCGAAGAGGGCAGCCCTCCGCCAAGCGAGCCAGAGCCGGTGGAATCCGAGGCCACTTCGGCCCCCGAGCCTGCCATCGAGGGGCTCGGCGCTGAAGATGACGACCGCAGCTCGGTTTCAAAGGCGCTCGATCCCAGCCCGGACCCGCAGAAGAGCTTGTTCGACGAGGACGAAACGATCCCCGACTTTGACTGAGCTTATTCCGCTAAGCGAACCTTTCCCGACCCTTATTTAACCAATAACCACTAACCATTTAGTGAGCCGAAAAATCGATCTAACCCGCATCCACGCCCTCAACTGGTTTGGCTATCATGACGTCATCGACGTGCATGGCAATCTTCTCGTCGCAGGGGTCACCGGTTCTGGGAAATCCATTCTGATGGACTTGGTGCAGCTTGTCTTGGTGGGGGACCAGAAGTCGAAATACAACCAATCGGCGACGGGCAAGGCATCGACCCGGACTTTGAAATCCTATTGCCTGGGCGATACCAAGCAGGAGATCGAGGGCGTGCCGCAATACATGCGACCGCAGGGGGCGATCAGTTATGTCGCTCTGGAATTCACTTGGCCGGATGGCAAGCGCAAGGAGACCTGGGGGCTGCGGATCGAATTTGAAAGTGCGGCGCAGAACCAACCGTCGCGGCGGCATGGATTCTTCTTCAAAGGCGGAGCCGACCGTGCGGACTGGATGGATGAATCGAATTTCCCGCTGGAATGGGGTGCTTTCCGTGACTTCGTTGACGAGCGCGAGGGCAAGGTCTTCGATACGATGGAGGCCTATCGCCGTGAAATGGCGCAGGTGAGCCACCTGAACTTTGACCGCCAGACCTTGGATTACCTGCTTCCGACGGCGATGTCATTCACCTTCTTGGACAGCTTCAATCGCTTCTGCCGGAACTTTGTTCTGCCCCCGAATGAGGTTGAGATCAGCGAGGTAAGGGATTCCTATCACGCCTTCCAAAGTCTGCGTCGTGAGCTCGGGGTGCTGCATCATCAGCTCGGCTTCCTCAAGGAGATCAATGACAAGAACGACGAGCGCGAGCAGGCGCTGGTTGACCGCTCTCTCTATGCCTCGATCGCCCGCGAATTGGCGGTCGAAGATCAGCTGGAGCAAGTCGAGGAATACGACGAGCACATCAAACGTCTCAAGACCCAGCTCGATGCCGAGCAGGACAAGCAGCACGAATTAGAGAAGCAGATCGAAGACGGCCGCGAACGACGCGACATTTTGCGCGATGCGCTGAACACTACCGATGACGGCCAGCTCTTCCTGCACTTGCGTGAAGAGAACCGCAAGCTGGTGCACCAGATCGAGAAACTCAAGATTGCCGGAGAAACCGTATCTGAGGCCCAAAAAGTCCGTGGTCGCCAAGTGCGGCAATGGGTCGAGATGGCTCGCCGTCTGCCGACCAAGCTCGCTAGTGGCTCCCTCGATAAGTTGGAGGAGGCAATCGACGATGCCGATGTTGCTCCGGTCCGAGATCTGAATGATCGCGTCGAAAAAGTCGCCAGTCTCGCACACAGCGCCCGCTCCTTGGTGAATGAGGCCTGTCAGGGTGTTTCGCTGCAAGCTCGCCAGCTGATCGAGAAGCTCGGCAAGACCCGCTCTCGCTTGGATCGCCTGGACGAAGGACGCCTCGCCTTTCAGTCGACCCTGCTCGACGAGATCAATTCCAAGCTGCCACGCAAGTCCAATGGAGACCCTGCAGCCCGCGCGCTGCGTGAGCTTTGCGAGGTGGTTGATGAGAAGTGGCGCCCTGCCATCGAGATCGCCTTTACCCGCAAATACGCCGTGGTGGTCGAGCCGCAACACTACGACCTCGCCGAGGCGATCTACACCGACCTCAAGCAAGATGCTCGCGGAGAATCCCTGGTCAACCCGGACCAGGCAATGGAAATGAACGGGCGTTGCCTACCTGGATCGTTGGCGGAGAAGATCGATACCAGTCATCCCGTCGCTCGCAAGATTGTCGATCACTTGTTTGGCCGTCTCATGTGCGTCGAGGATAGGCAGCGCCTGCGCGACTACGATGCTTCCATCATGCCAGATGGTTTCACCTACCGCCGTCCTTTCGCGGAGCGTCGGTCGCACTACAATCAGCAAGCCGTTGTCGGCAGCAAGGGCCTGGCCCAACAGCGCCAGCACTTGGAAGGTGAATTGCAGAAGATCAAGGCCGAGCTCAGAGAGATCGAGCCCATGGTTCAGACCATCGAAGAGGCCGACCGCTTCTTTATCAAGAATCGACTCGACAGTGCGATGACCCACCCCGCCATTGGTGAGGCATTGCAACTGGTCGACCGCGAAGAGGCACTGAACCAGAACATCACCCGACTCCGCAGCATCGAGATCGGCGACTTTGAATCCAAGGAAAACGAGCTGCGTAACCTCGAGAGCGAGCTGACCAGCTGGGAGCGTGAATTTAAGGCAATTCAACAAAGCGAGTTGACCATCGAGCTTGGCAAGTTGCAGGGGCAGCGGGCGCAGGCGGTTGAAGCCCTTGAGCGCGCCAAAGAAGAACTGCGTCTCAGCAGTGGCGACGACGAGAGCGAGGCCGAGGCAAATGCCGAGCGCCGCAATGAACTCTATGAGCAGCTGATGGAAGAGTATCCGGTGCTCGACGCCGCGGCGGACAAAGCAAGTTCCTTGGAAACCCAGTTCTTGATCCGCAGCCGGGAGCTTCGCGAGCAGATCGTGACCTCGCGTCGTGAACTTGCCCACGAATTCCCTCAGTTCCACGAATTTGCCCCTGAGAGCGACGACAATTCGCCGTGGGCCGAGCGCTATCAGCGAATCTCGGATGGTGAAATTCCGTCCTACGAGACCAAGGCCAAGCGCGAAGAAGAGAACTGGCAGGAGCTATTCCGCACCCAGGTGCTGGTCAAGCTGCGCAGCGCCCTGATGCAGGTCGATGCCACGCTGGACCTACTCAACCGTGAGCTGCGCCGCCCGATTGGCAACAATAGCTACCAGATCCGCCGCAAGGCCAATCCGGACTACAAGTTGTATCGTCAGTTGATCGATAATTCCGAGCTGTCCGAAGAGGAGGGGCTTTTCTTCGAGATGGCCGACGAAACCGCGCGCGAAGAAGTTGAAAAACTCTTCCAGCAGCTCGTCGAAGATCCTAATTCCAAGGAGGCACTCGCCTTCCTCGATTACCGGAACTACTACGATTACGACATGATGGTAAGCGACCTGCGGGATCCCGATGCGCGTGAGACCTCGGTCGATAAGCAATCTGGTAAATTTTCTGGTGGAGAAAGTCAGAGCCCGTATTTCATCGCGATCCTCGCCTGTTATCTTCGAGCCTACCACCGCTATCAGCGCCGTGGCGACGATCCAAGCATCGGACTCGTGCCAATCGATGAAGCCTTCTCCAAACTCTCTGGTGAGCGCATCCGCGACTGTATCAACGCCCTCTGTGACCTTGAGCTTCAGGGTCTCTTCTCGATGTCCTCCGGTAACATCCCCTACGCCATGGACCTCTGCGATCAAATGCTCACGATCGCGAAAAAGGAAACCACGAAGGACAAGCGCAAGATTATCCGCAACGTCCCCGTCAGCCTGACGCAGAAGGAGGCGTTGGAGAGGATGATTAAGGGGTGAGGGGGTGGTTATTAGTTATTAGTGATTAGTGATTAGTGATTAGTGATTAGTGATTAGTGATTAGTGATTAGT
>CAXIBU010000158.1:0-7385 GCA_964021555.1 uncultured Verrucomicrobiales bacterium
AATGAATTTCGGCATGCTCTGCGACCCATCTAGCCGGCTCGCGCAAGCGCTCAGGAAGCTCCTGCAGGTTCAGCCGGAGTCGTAGGATTGGCTCCAAGCGGTCCGCGTGGGAGAAATACAGCTTCAGAACCTCTTCGCCCGCTTCCCCCGAAGCCGCGGAAATCTGCAAGCGTTCCACCGCATCAGCAGTCCAGAGCTTCGACCTGCGCAGTGTCTCGACCAGGCCCATCAGCGCGATCAATCGTGCCTTCAAACGCTCAAGGTCGTGCTGCACCCCTTGGTCTGGTGCTTCGTTCAACCGACCCTGAATGGCAGACTCAACGAATTTGCCCCTCTGCTCCAAAAGGGTCACCACCTCAAGTAAGTCCCCGAGCTTCAGCGCGAGCGGGGCAAAGGATTCGTCACTCGCATCTGGGAGTCCTTCGAATTTGCCCAGCGCTCCTGCCGCCAGGACCCTCGCTCGCACCTTCTCATAGAATCCGACCGCTCTCTCGACGCTCTCTTGGTCCTTCTCGGACAAGCCCAAGGGTGACATCAAGACCGCCGCAGCCTTGCGTTTGCTGCCCGCGAAAATTCGCGTCCAACTGGCATTTGACGACCTCCATTCTCTTAGCACGATCAAATGGGTATTCAATTCCCCAAGTGACGGCCACGACTGGCCCATTGCCAGTGCCAGGTCCGACTCCAGTGGAGCACTTAAATGATCGAGCTCGGGCTGCAAACTCTTCCAAGCTCCAGCCAATTGACTGCGCTCGGTCTCATTGGATTCCAGAATTTGAGCCAGCAATGCACAAGCTTGCTGATCGAATCCCTTAAACTGACCGATCAGAGCATCCAGAACCTCCAGCTGCTCCTCGAGAGCTAGTTCGCGGTCGAGTTGCATGCCCTCTGGGGCCTGATGGGCATCCAACCGACCAGCCGCCTCAGCGACCTCGGACAGACGGTTCTCGATATCGGATCGGTTCAGTGCGAACCATTCTTCCAAGCTCAGGCTCAGGTCATCCATCCACGGATTACTCGACAAATTCGCCACCCGTGCGCGCTGCATCGCCTCGATCAGGCTGGTGCGATTGGTCTCCAGCTCTTCCAGCGAAAAGCTCCATGACGACTCAACGGAATCCGACGTCGCCAGCACCACGCCCGACCGACGCCGCGCCGAGACCAATTTGCCGACCAGTTCGTGAAAGGAATGGCCCTCATCGGTCTGACCGTGGAGCAAGGAGAAAGCCGCGCGCAGTTCAGCATGCAGCGAATTCAAGCGATCATTGACCAGGTCCAACTGCTTCTTCGCTGTCTTGTCGGTCCGCGCTTCGTTCAGGTCTTCAAGGACTGAGCGCAGCCCCATGTAAAAGTTCCGTCGATCACGCTCAGGATCGTGAATCACTCCACAGAGATGACCGAGATTGATCGCATCGAGCCGATACTTCACCACGTCCAGCGCCGTTCTTTTATCGCAAACAAAGAGCACCTTCTGGCCCCTGGCCAGGTGATTGCCAATCACGTTAACAATCGTCTGGCTCTTGCCCGTGCCCGGTGGCCCGTGCAACACCTGGACCGGAGCTTCCTGAGACTGATGGACTGCCTGAGCCTGGCAGGGATCTGCATTGGTGACCAAAAATTCCTCGCGAAAGTCGCGCTCCAGACTGAACTGTTCATCGAGATCAAATGCCTCCGACTCGCGGATTTGCTCAACGCCGTCACCCGACAAAGTCTCGAGCTTCAAAAATGATTCGATCGGACCCTTTAGCTCCGCCCCCTGATTGATCATCCATCGGGTGTCGCGGATCAGGCCCGGATTGCTGATCGGAAACAGCCCGAGAACGCCACAAGCGAGAAAAGCAGGGTCCTTCGGCAGCTCATCTGACTTGGGAACTCTAGCTAATTCGCTACCCGCTCCGAATTCTGAATCACCCAGAGGAAAGGCCCCCTTCACAAAAGCCTGAATTTCCGCGATCTCACGCCACGGATCATCCCCATCTTGATCGGAAAAGAGTAGCTCTGCATCTTCCCCCGTTTGTTGTTCGATCAAGGTAACCAGCGCCGGATTGGGCACCAAAAGATCCTCGCCGTCACCGACCGCCTTTAAGGTCACCCCGGGCTTGGCCCCCTTGCGGACACTGATCTCAATCGGCACAAAAGCCAAGGGTGCCAGCACGCGACTCGCCTGCGCGCTGGATCGCTTCCCCCTGCCGGTCGGCAAGCTCACCAATGGAAAACCAAGATAGAGCGCCGGTTCGCCGTGGTCATTGAAGTAGTCCTTGGCATCGGCAGTGATTTCGCTGAGCTTCTTGAGCAATCTGGACTGCCGATCCCACGCTCGCTTGGCCCTCTTCTGCTCATCCGTCCACTCCTCAGGCGGGCCATCAGGAGCCTCGAAATTCGGACACCTCGCCGGAATTTCCAACTTGCGATCGCCACCCAACAAACGATCCAAATCCGAAAACGAAAAGTCAGAACCCAAGCGCTCCAGATCCTTCAGATCTATTCTCTGCCGACTGTTATGCGGTCTGGCATTCAGCGCCGGGCCTCGCAGCAGGCTCTGCTGAAGCCGCTGCAACATGGATTCCAAAATCATGCGCCCAGCGTGCGCCAGTCATGACATTCCAGTCAACCCAGCGCCCAACATTTCCACAGAAAACGCCACGTCACAGCGAGCAATTTCTTTTGGAGTGCGGTGAGCAATCACCGCTTTCACTAAACCAGCCAATCCACTTCGACGAAGAATAGCGACACATTCACCAAATGACCGCAAATCCCAAGCCCATGCTCACCTCCCCCCGTGGCAATCAAAGCGGCGATCCCTCGCCGCACTCCAGAGCATTCAGGCCCCCTCTCACTTTAGCTCAGCCAGTTCGTCAGCGACGCTTGGCTTGCTTTGCTCGGTCTCGGGCAGCTCCATCATCGACCACAGTTTAGTGGTTTTCATTTCGGTCTCGCCGCCGGTCGCGAGGAAGAAGCCGCGTTTGCCCGAGGGGCCGGCATCGATATTGGTCGATGGGGTGACATCTCCAGTGAACTTGGCCTTGCGAATCGGCACCCAAGTGTCGTTGACCATGACCCATGGATTCTGAAATTCGCAGACTCTTGAAATTTTTGCCGACTCGAAGTTACGCCGAAAGTCCTCGATAAATGAATACAAGCCCTTGAGCGGCGTGCCAAGCTCTCCACGGAAGGAGGCCATGAGCTGCCACTCTTGCTTTTGCTCGTGGTAGAAATAGCCACGGAAGACGGTGAACTCCCCTTTGACTTCGGCATTCACTGCGAACTTCACCGGCTTGTCGATCTCCCAATCGTAATCGTAAAAGCTCTGACTGCCCGTGCCCTCGCCACCGAAGCGCCCGACGCGCACGCCATCACCAATCATGATCACACCCACCCTTTCTTCTTCGGGGATTTCGTTTGGTTTACGGTCATCGTGGCCTTTACGCGCCTTGTCCCAGACGGAGAAGATGATGACCTTTTTGCCATTGCTCAGCTCCTGCATTCCAAAATACCCCTGCTGAAATCCGAGGGCACAAAAATACGTGCCTGGAGCTGACTTCTTCGGAATCACCTCAAGGTATGCCCATGAGGCTGGATCCGACTTGTAGCCCAAATGAACGGAACGACACTGACGCTTCATTAGCATCTCCGACTTCTCATCGGCTTGAGCAGGACCGCAAAAAAGGAGGCCGGTGGCCAGAGCTAGCGAAAGTCGAAAGATTGATTTCATACTGGAGAGTCTACTCCATATCTCGCGGCAAACATTCAAAAAGTGAATACCAGACCCCTCTTCAGGAAATTCAAACAAGTGTTTAAAACTAAGGGGCGTTGCTATCCATCCTCATCTCACCACTACGAGAGCTTGTCCGCATTGAAGATGCAGCCGGATTCCGGACTACCTTCACGCAAAATAGCATCGACGTTCTTAGCCGTGCGCATGGACATGCGATCGAAGGATCCACGGGTAAGCGCCGAAATGTGCGGAGTGACAATTACATTGGGCCGTTGCAGGAGCCCGATCTGCTCCGCATTTGGAGGCTCAGGGTCAAAGACGTCGGCCGCATAACCAGCGATGCGCTCACGATCCAAGGCCGTTTCCAGTGCCTTATGATTCACGTGTGGCCCGCGACCTGTGTTGATCAGAATGGCCTCGGGCTTCATCTGGTCAAATTCCTCTGCCCCGATGATACCGCGGGTTTCGTCCGTTAAGGGGACGTGGATAGAGATGACGTCGGAGGTGGAAATGAGCTCATCAAAGTCGACTTGCTCATAATTGGACTCCTTCTCGCGATGATTCCAGAACACCACTTCCATGCCGAAGGCACTGGCGATGTCGGCAACCCCCGAAGCAATATCGCCCATTCCGATCAGGCCCAGCCGTTTGCCGTAGAGATCGTCTCCCGTGTAGCTATCGCGGCTCTCCCAATTCCCCTTTTTAGTCGCCGCGCAGACTGGCAGCAGGTTGCGAACTGCGGCGAGGATGAGGAACATTGTCTGCTCTGTCACCGCCACCGTGGTTGCCCCGGGCGCATTGACCACTGGGATGCCACGCTCGGTGCAGGCGCTGACATCGACATTATCGAGCCCGACGCCACAACGAGAAACAACTTTGAGCGACGGCGCCAACCGATCCAAGATCGCAGCATTTACCTGCCCCTTGCCACGCGTGATGAGGGCATCGAATTCGCCCGTTGCGAGGGCGCTCTCGAACTGATCTGGAGCATCAGCCAGCACTACTTGATGGCGGCTCTCCAGCCACGCGGTGGCATCGGCGGCGAGGGTCTCTAGCAGAAGGATTCGTTTCATAAGAATTGATCGATGATGTAAGCTTCACAGAGATCAATCGTGGCCTCAATCCCCTTTTTATGCGTGCGCTCGGTGCTGTGGGATGCCGCGACGCCTGGCCCGACCAGCCCGACCCGAAAGTCGTTGCCCGCCGAACGGGCAGCCGAGCCATCGGAGCCGTAGTAAGGGTAGACATCCTGGACGTAATCGATCCCCTTCTCGCGCGCCAACTTTACCAGCCGACGCCGCATTTCGTAATCGTAGGGCCCGGTCGAATCCTTGGCGCAGATGGAACAGGCCAGTTCGCTACCCTCACAGGCATCGCCCAGCACACCCATGTCGATCACCAGCAGCTCTTCAACCGTTGGCGCGTAGCCGCAGGCCCCACCGTGACCGACCTCTTCATAGGTGGAGAAGAATAGCTCAACTGGAACCGCCCGATCCGCGAAACGCTTGGCCAGTTCAAACAGCACCAGGCAGCCCGCCTTGTTATCGAGGAAGCGCGACTTGATGAATCCACTCTCCAGCTCTTCGTAGTTCGGGTTCAGACAGACAAAGTCGCCAATCGCTATCCCGAGATCGAGCACGTCCTGCTTCGAGTGCACTACCTCATCCAAGCGGATGTGCATGTTGCTCAGATCTCGCTTGGTCGTTTCCCGGTTCTTGTTGGTATGGCTCGAAGGGTCGTTGACCAAGAGAGTTCCGGTGTAAATTCGGTCATCGAGCGTGCGAATTCTAACATAGGAGCCCTCAGCCCCCGTCAAGGAAAGCCCGCCGATCAACGAGAAGGCCAGCGTCCCGTTGCCATTGACCTTGGAAACCATGGCTCCAAGAGTATCGACGTGCGCCGCGATGCTTAGCTTAGGCTCCGGCCCAAGCGCGCAACGAACCGAGCCTTTATGAGTCAGCTCCGATTGCAGGCCGATGCCGTTCAGCGTCTTGCCAATGAATCGGCACGCCTCTCCTGTGTAGCCCGAAGGCGAATCGATATCGATCAACTGCTGCAACAATGCAAAATTCGTCATGAGCTCGAAAGCATGGGCAATTTTTTCTGAACCGCAACGCTGATTCAGCGAAAGATCATCTGCGCGGGCATCAGGAATGGTGCCGCGTGGCAAACACAGAGACGGGCGCATCGTGGAGCAGACGTTCCGCATTTGTCCCGACAAAGATGCTCTCCAGCCCGCCCAAGCTAGGTGTGCCGATCAAGACCAGATCGACGTCGAGTTTCTTCATGTAATAAGTCATCTCGGCCCCTGGAAGGTCAGACACCAGGATTTCTGTCGTCAAATTCACCCCCTTCAATGCCTCCGCATGCCGATTGACAAATTCGCTCATCGCTTGAGCGGCGCGCTCATGGCACTGCCCCTCATAGGTCGCATCCTCTTCCAGAGCCTGTTCGCGGACACGACCCCAGCTATCCTTATTCGGCGGATACATCACATGCACCAAGTGTAGCTCGGCTCCATGCAGAGCTGCGATCTGAGCACCACGCTCAAGCGCATGACCCGACATCGCTGAGAAGTCCGTGCCGACCATCAAGCGCTTGAAGGCACCACCCTGCCAATCACGCAAGACCAGCACATCACAGTCGACTTTGCGCACGCAGCCTGCCGAGATATTCCCCAGCCGGGCCTTGGTCATGTCGTTCGCCGCGATAATCAGGAGTGTCGCTTCACGCTCCGCCACCAATGCTTGAATTTCGTCCACTGGACGCCCCTCGGTGACAACCGTCTCGACTTCCACGCCTCCCTCATGATTTGCATTTTCCACCACTTCATCGACCAGAGCATCGAGCCTAGCCTGAACCTCACTTAGGTCTGAGGTCGCTTTTTCCAAATGCAGAAGACTCGCCTTCCAGTGCTGCAGGCGGCTGGATTCCACCACATGCACCGCAAGTAAGCTGCAATTCAGCACGTCGGCAAGGTAAGCGGCGTGTCTCAGCACTAATGGTGAAGAATCAGAAAAGTCGATAGCGGCTACGATTGGTGGAGCATTCATTGGCTTGAAATTGGAACAGACCAAACATCCCTAAGATCGCTAAAAATACAACCAAAGCTTGAGGAAAACAGCCGAGCTCATTCAAAAAAGCTGCAAAAAACCGACCCGTTCCCGATTTCGACCCGAGATTATCTTGTATCAAGCCCCAAACAATCGACAACTGATCTCGTGAACGACCACTTCGACAAGCCAGCTGGCAAGATGCACGGCGACTGCCCCTGCGGCACCGACAAGACCTACGGCGATTGCTGTCGTCCCTATCACACTGGCAAAGCCAAGCCCGCCACGGCGGAGGCGCTGATGCGTTCGCGCTACAGCGCTTATTTCTTCCGCCTCACCGATTACCTCTACGCCACCACTCACCCCAAGCATCGGGATGCAGAAATGCGCGCCGAGCTAGAGGCGACCATTGATGATTCCCTATGGCGAAACCTCACCATCCTCTCCACCACCCGCGGCGGCCCCGAGGACAAGAAGGGCAAGGTCGAGTTCATCGCCCAATACCACCACAACGGCAACTTCCGCGACCTCCACGAGCACTCCCGCTTCCGCAAAGTCCGCGGCGATTGGAAATACTGCGACGGTAAGGGCTGAGAGCCACTTCAGTGGTGTCGCTT
>CAXIBU010000159.1:0-7380 GCA_964021555.1 uncultured Verrucomicrobiales bacterium
GGAATGCCCATGCCGCCGGTGATGCCTTTCATGGCCTTGTCCTGTTCGGCTTTGGCGGTTGCGACGGCTTCCTGAATGGTCTTGAGGATCAGGTCGGCGACGAAATCGGCGTCGTCAGGATCGAGAACACTGCCGTCTAGCTGAAGATCTAGGAGGTCGCCTTTGCCGTCGACTTCAGCACAGATTTTTCCTCCTGCGCCCGTGGCCTTGAAGCGCTGTTGGGCGAGCTGGTCCTGGGTGTTGGCGAGTTCGGCCTGCATTTGCTGGGCCTGTTTCATGAGTTTGTTGAGATCCATGTGATGTCTTAGTTGTTTTTGATTACTGCTTCGAAAATCGATAGCGCTTCTTTGATGAGGGGGTCTTCGTAAAAATCTTCATCGACCTTGGCCTCGCTCGCCTTTTCCTCAACGGGAGGGGCAGGGGCCTCCTTTTTGACGGGCTCAGGGAGTGGCTCGGGCTCTGGCATTTCGATCTCGGGAGCGATCAAGTCGGTGCTGAGCTCGATCACTAGCTGATGAGGTTTGCCAGTGCGGCTGCGGATCAGGTTCTCGATGAAGTCGCGAACGCCGGAGCGAAGGAGAGACTCGCGCGCGAATTTCTCCGTATGCGGGATGCCGATGACGACTTTGAGGTCATCTTCGCGCAGGTATTTGGCTCCGTTGAGAAAATTCGTCACCATGGGGCGCTCTTGGTCGATGGCTTCCTCGACCTCGAGCCAGAGCGCTTCGGACATTTCGCGCTTGGGTGTTTCTTGAACTGGTGGAGCTTCGGCGGCAGGTTCTTCCGCGACGGGCTCTGGCGGTGCTGGGGCTGCCGCTTGTGGCTGTTCGGGCTCTTCTGCTTTCGGTTCGGGGGCTGGCTCGGGTGTAGGTGGCGCTGCCTGAGGGGCCGGCGTTTCCTGCTCTGGAGGTTCTTGAGCGGGAGGGCTTGGTGCAGTCACATGATCCAGTTGATCCGCAGCTCCCCCAAGAACCTTGATGACGTCGCTGATACGGGCTTCACTGAGGGCGTGGACGGCCTTGATGATGCCGATCTCGACATGCAGACGCTTGTTGCTGGCCCATTTCATGCGACCATCGGTCTCGGCAAAGAGATCGATGAGCTTGAGGAGGCGTTCTGCTGGCAGCTTCTCGATTCTTGGCAGCAATTGCTGCCGCGATGATTCAGGCAAGTTGTCGGTCGGCGTCGAAGGATCGATCTTGGTGACGAGGAGTTCGCGAATGGCGGCGATGAGCTCGCCGATGATCTGGCCAAGGTCTTTGCCGCCTTCGGATTCGGTCTGGATGATCTTCAGAGCACCTGCGGAATCCTTGTCCAAGATGCGAGCGCAGAGCTCGGCGATCATTTCACGAGAGGTGAAGCCAAAGATCTGAAGCACTTTTTCTTCAGTGATGTGATTGCCACAGAAGGCGACCAACTGATCGAGCATGGATAGAGCATCGCGCATGCCTCCGTCCGCCCCCTTGGCGACCGCGAGTGCAGCATCGCGCTCTAGGGTAACGCCTTCTTCCGCGGAGACGTGCGCCAGGTGGTCGGCGATGACTTGGATGCTGATTGGGCGCAGGTCGAAGCGCTGACAGCGCGAAATGATCGTCGGCAGGACTTTGTGAGGCTCGGTGGTGGCGAAGATGAATTTGACGTGAGGTGGCGGCTCTTCGAGGGTTTTTAGGAGGGCGTTAAATGCCGCATTTGACAGCATGTGGACCTCATCAATGTAGACGATACGGAACTGACCACGCGAGGGGGCAAATTGAACATTTTCCCTGAGTTCGCGAACCTGATCGACTCCGTTGTTCGAAGCTCCATCAATCTCGAGGACGTCGAGGGAGCGCCCTTCAGCAATTTCTTCGCAGATCTCGTCATCGGGATCAAAGTCGATGCGTGGGCCGTTAGTGCAATTGAGCGCCTTGGCCATGAGACGAGCGGTAGTGGTCTTTCCAGTGCCACGAGGTCCGACAAAGAGATAGGCGTGCGCCAAGCGATCCTGTTCGATGGCGTTGGTCAAGGTGCGCACCACGTGATCCTGCCCAAGTAGGTCAGCGAAGGTGCGAGGGCGGTATTTTCTGGCGAAGACTTGGTAACTCACGGCACGAAGACAGTAGGCTGATTCCGGGCTGACTTGCAACGGGTGAGTTGATTGATTGACGGATTTCTGCCAGAGCTTGGCAAACTCGGCCTGTGATGCTGCTATGAGCGGGATGCAGATGGAATCGGTAGAGAAGCGGCAGCGCTACGAGAAGGTGGGCACAAAGTTGGAGGCCTTGTTCGCGGGGTATGCGGACCCGGTGTTGAGAATGGCGACCATGGCGGCGGTATTGTTTCACGAATTCGAGACCTATTCGTGGTGTGGATTCTACCTGCAGAAGGGCGAAGGCCTGATCGTCGGGCCTTATCAGGGTAAAGTTGCCTGCCTGGAAATTCCAGTAGGGAAGGGGGTCTGTGGTGCCGTTGCTGCGGGAGGTGGGGCGCTCGTCGTGGAGAATGTTCACGAATTTCCCGGTCACATCGCCTGCGATGCTGGTTCGATGAGCGAAGTGGTGGTCCCGATCAGATGTTCAAATTCGAGTGTCGTCGGGGTGCTGGATGTCGATTCCTATGAGGTGGCCGCCTTCTGTGAGGTCGATAAGGTTGAGTTGCAGACTCTAGTTGAGCGCTATTTGACTCCGCTTGATTGGCGGTAAGTCAGTGGTGAAACGGCGTAAGGACGGCTTGCATTTTTCCAGTTAGAGGGCAAATTACTGCTGTGATCGGATACTACATCATTATCGGAATAGGGATGCTCCTCAGTTGGGGTGTTGGGCAGATGCTGCGCAAGCGTTTCGCTGAATACTCGCAAACGCCCATGCCAATGACTGGTGCGCAAGTGGCTGAAGAAATGCTGCGTCAGAATGGTATCTTGGATGTCGAGGTCATCTCGGTGCCGGGTCAGTTGACCGATCACTACAATCCGATGAAGCGCACGGTGAATTTGAGCGAGAGCGTGTATGGGGTTCCGTCAGTCGCCGCCGCGGCGGTGGCAGCTCACGAGTGTGGGCACGCGGTTCAGCACGCTCGCGGTTATGCTTGGCTGAAATTTCGTTCCGCCCTGGTGCCAGTCGTTTCGATTAGCTCGCGGATGGCGCAGATCGTTCTTATGATTGGATTATTCATCGCGATCGGCTCTCAGAATACGACCGTTCTCTTAATCGGGATCGTTCTGTTCTCGATGGCTGTGCTTTTTTCGATCGTCACTTTGCCTGTCGAATTTGACGCCAGTAAACGTGCCCTTGCGTGGCTCTCTCAGTCACGCCTAGCGGGTGCAGTAGAGCAAAAGCAGGCGAAAAACGCCCTTTTCTGGGCCGCGATGACCTACGTCGCCGGAGCTCTAGCGGCTCTCGGTCAGCTGCTCTACTTTGTCTTTATCTTCCTGCAATTGCGAGGCAACAGCCGTCAGTGAGTCACTTGCAAGGGCATTTGAATCGCCTTGGGGCGTAATAAACCTTGGCAGTTTCGATTGGTCTGCGTAGACTCGCCGCCTATGCACGCGGACCTTGAGAAGCTTTTGACGGCCAATAAAATCAACCCCCAGACCGCAGAGCGTCTGGACACTGTATCACCAGGCAGCTTCGTGCTGCATAAAAGCTGGGGAGCTGGCAAAGTTCAATCGTGGGATCTTAAGGAGCGTCAACTGGTTATCGACTTTGAGACTCGCGATGCCCACTCGATGGATCTTAAGTTCGCTCTCGGTAGTTTGGATTCCCTCGAAGATGATCACTTCCGTGCTCAGCGCTTCGAGCAACTCGACGAATTGCGAGTTCTCGCCAAAGAGGATCCCGTTGAGCTACTGCGCCGCACGCTGGAAAGTCATGAATATTCGATGCGCCTAGACGAGGTCGACGAAGTAATCACTCCAGTTATCGTTCCAGAGGCCGACTACAAGAAGTGGTGGGACGGCGCGAAGAAGGCGATGCGCGAAGATCACCGTTTCGTCGTTCCGTCGAAGCGCTCCGAACCGCTCCAGCTCCGATCCACCGATCTCAGCCCCGCTGCCCTCCTAAATTCGGATTACGAAGAAGCTCGCGAGTTTAAAACCAAAGTTAAAGTCGTCGAGACGATCGTGACACAGTCCGACCGCATGAAAGCCGAGCCGGAAGAGCTCACCAAGCTTTACGCCAAGATCGACAGCGATCTCGAACTTGGAACGAATTCTCATCTCCAGCAAGTCGTGGAGCTTGTTGTTCTTCGCGACGACCTTGCTGCTCAAACCGAGGTTCCTGTTCCCGACGATCAATCCAAGTTGGTCGACGTCGTCCGAGCAAACGGTGCGAGAATGAAAGATGTTCTCGGTGGTATCACAGGTTCACGCCAAGCCAAGGTATTTGAAGTTTTCCCAGAAGCCTTCGGCGATCACTGGACCGAAATTGCAATCGACGTCTTTCACCATGCTGGGCCTCGTGCCGTTTCTGAAGCCGCCAAATACATCGTCGAAAAAGACGAGCTTAAGGCCCTCAAGAAGCATGTGCGAACGACTTTGTCGCGTCACACCACCAGTGCTGACGCACTGATCTGGATCTGCCGTGAAAGAAATAAGGATGCTGAGGAGCTGTTCGATATCAGCGTAGGCACGGCAATCCTGGCACTTCTTGAGAAAGACCACCTCGATGACGGTCCGATGCGCAATGGCCGGCTTCGTAGCCTGCTTGTTGATGACCGCGATCTGATTCCGGATCTGGTCGAAGGTGCCGACAAGACGGATATCAAGCACTTTGCACGCCGTCTGCTGAATTCTGCGGCGTTCCCAGAGCTCGATCGTAAGTCTCTCATGGCTCGGGTCATCAAAGCAAAGCCTGAAACCCAAAAGCTGGTCAGTGGTGAAGCCACCCCTGAGGAAGACGATTCCCTTCTGGTTTCCTGGGACAGCCTTGATCGTAAAAAGGCCGAATTTGAAGACATCGTTAAGAATCGGATTCCTCAAAACACCAAGGAAATCTCAATCGCCCGTTCCTACGGTGACTTGAAAGAGAATTTCGAATTTAAAGCAGCCAAAGACATGCAGGCTGTTCTGATGCGCCGTAAAGGCGAACTTGAGCGCGATATCAATCTTGCTCGTGGCACAGACTTCAAGGGCGCTGATACCGCTTCAGTCAACATCGGCACCAAAGTGCTGGTCGAAAATTCTGACGGTGATGAAGTCGTTTACACGGTTCTCGGAGCTTGGGATAGTGATCCCAGCCAGCACCTGGTCTCCTACAAATCAGAAATCGGTGGGATTCTACTCGGTAAAACCGTCGGTGATGACGTGGAAATCGTCGATTTGAATAGCGATCAGCGCCGCACCTACACCATCAAGAACATCGAAGCGGTTAACCCGTGATCTTAGTTTAGTAAAACTCCATCATCTCATTCCATGTCCAACACCTCAATTGTTGCAATCAAGGCTCGTGAAATCATTGACTCACGAGGAAATCCGACCATCGAAGTCGACGTCAAACTCAAAGGCGGAGCAATCGGGCGCGCCGCTGTTCCATCCGGTGCGTCTACTGGCGAAGCCGAGGCTGTTGAGCTCCGCGATGGAGACAAGTCTCGCTACCTTGGAAAAGGTGTTCTGACCGCGGTTAAGAACGTCAACGAAATCATCCAGCCCGAGCTCATCGGTGTAGATGCCACAGACCAAGCTGATCTTGATCGCATCATGATCGATCTCGACGGAACAAAGAATAAGGGCAAATTGGGAGCAAATGCGCTGCTCGGCGTTTCTCTCGCCGCCGCTCACGCCTCAGCGGCTCAAGTCGGACTCCCTCTCTATCAATACCTTGGCGGACCTAATGCGAAAGTTCTACCAGTGCCGATGATGAACATCATCAATGGTGGCTCGCACTCCGATGCTCCCATCGCCTTCCAAGAGTTCATGATCCGTCCGATCAAGGCTCCAACTTTCCGCGAAGCGCTTAGGACTGGTGCGGAAGTTTTCCATAGCCTCAAGAGCGTCCTTAAAGCTCGCGGGCTAAGCACCGCTGTCGGTGACGAGGGAGGCTTCGCTCCGACCTTCGACGGCACGGAAGATGCTCTTGATACCGTTCTTCAAGCGATTGAAAAAGCGGGTTACAAGCCAGGTGAGGACATCACTCTGGCACTCGATTGCGCAGCTTCTGAATTTTTCAAAGGCGGTGTTTACGACTACAGTCTCTTCGAAGGGGAGGCCGGCGCGAAACGCGACTCCAACGCGCAAGCCGACTACCTTGCCGAGCTTATCAGCAAATACCCAATCGACTCAATCGAAGACGGTTGCGATGAAAACGATTGGGATGGCTGGAAAGCCAGCACTGATAAAATTGGTGACCGTTGTCAGTTGGTCGGCGACGACCTCTTCGTCACCAACGTCGAATTCCTGAAAAAAGGTATCGATCTTGGCGTCGCAAATTCCATTCTAATCAAAGTCAACCAAATCGGAACTTTGACCGAAACCTTCGATGCTATCGAGCTTGGTAAAATCCACGGCTACAATTCGGTTATCTCCCATCGCTCCGGTGAAACAGAAGATGCGACTATCGCTGACATCGCCGTTGCTACCAATGCCGGGCAGATCAAGACTGGTTCTATGAGCCGCTCCGACCGGATCGCCAAATATAACCAGCTTCTTCGAATTGAAGAAGATTTGGGGAACTCTGCGATTTACGCTGGCACTCTCTAGGGTATTTCGTTAAGGGTTGCAGAATGAATAGTTATCGTAAAAGACCAGTTGAGCGTGAATACGTGATGCTGCGCGCGGTGACTACTGGTCTACAGCACACCAATAAACTAGCCCTAGTGCTGTTGGCCGGGCTGTTTAGCCTGGGGGTCTTCGGTCTCTGCCTCCCGCAACAAAAGCAATTAGTCGACCTCGAGGATGATCTTCGTGAGCGACAGCAGGTTGCGGCGCTGGTTGAGCAAGAACGAGATCAATTGCGTCAAGAGGTGCTCTGGCTCAATGCAGATTCCGAATACCTAGAAACGGTAGCTCGCGACCGCAATGATCTCTACCATCCCGGAGAAACCGTTTACCGGGTCGAAAGAACCGCTCCGAGCCGCCCTCGAAGCCTGGAGTGATCGAATTTTCCGAAGAAGCAATCTTATGCAACAACTCGAACAACTACTGTCTGAAAAACTCGGCCTCAGCGCTGAGCAGAGCCAACAAGCCGTAACCACCGTTCTCGGTTTCCTTAAAGAACGCCTTCCTGAGAACCTTCAAGGTTTCGTCGATGCCGCAGCCGAAGGCAAAGAGATTGATGCCACATTGCTCGATGGCCTCAAGGATAAATTGGGTGGCCTGGGCGGCATGTTTGGGGGCTAGACTTCCAACCATCTGTATCACTTTCAAAGGGAGGCCTAGCGCCTCCCTTTTTCATTTTCACGGTGGCTCGG